>JAAYLF010000034.1 GCA_012522035.1 Clostridiaceae bacterium | reverse complement strand
CTTTTTACACGCATTTTTGGTTTGCATGGTTGAAACCTCTTTTCGACTGATGAAAACACGATGTTTTTTTACTTCTCTCATAATGGTGCTTGCCGGTCGTGACAAATCCACAGCTATTTCAGCAAACAATTTACCTTCCTTAAGTATTTTTTGAATGGTAATCCTGTCTTCCAATGTCAAATGTTTACCCATAAATGCCTTTTTTACTCCTGGACAGGCAACAAGGAAATAATTGCACGTAATTAGGAAAAAGTAAATGCAATTTTTATGGGTACCCTCGGGTACCCATAAAGGCATTTGGTATTAGGAAAAAGTAAATGCAACTGTATCTTTGCATTTAAAAATTCAAATGACCTTTTGACTTTAACCGTTTTTTCATTCCTTGCAATTCAATTTTTTAAGTAGTATAATTGAAAGGATGAAGTTTAACTTTATCCTACATATCCATGTTGTTTGAGAGGGGGCAAATCACTACTTATCGTGATATTGTTATGGCAAGAGTTACTTTTAATGAAGATTTGTGTAAAGGCTGTAAATTATGCATAGATGTCTGCCCCAAAAAGATTGTTATCATCAAGGATGATATTTTGAATAAAAAGGGTTATCATCCAGCAGGCGTCATTGAAATGGACAAGTGCATAGGATGTGCTTTCTGTGCAATGATGTGTCCGGATTGCGTAATTACAGTGGAAAAGTAGGGAGGAAAAGATGGGAAAAAGGATTTTAATGAAAGGTAATGAAGTTATTGCTGAAGCTGCGCTTAGGGCAGGCTGCAGGCATTTTTTTGGATATCCTATAACTCCACAGACTGAAATCTCCCATTACATGGCAAAGAAAATGGAGGAGATAGGCGGAGTCTTCCTACAGGCAGAAAGCGAAGTTGCAGCAATAAACATGGTGTACGGAGCAGCCAGTGCTGGAGTAAGGGTTATGACGTCTTCTTCAAGTCCTGGCATCAGCTTGAAACAGGAAGGTATTTCATATTCCGCGTGTGCGGAACTGCCCATGGTAATTGTGGACATTGTAAGGTGCGGTCCTGGTCTTGGCGGAATACTGCCGGCACAGTGTGACTATTTCCAGGTTGTAAAAGGTGGAGGTCATGGCGACTACAACCTTATAGTTCTGGCTCCTGCAAGTGTACAGGAGTTGTATGAATTAACCGTGGAAGCGTTTAATTTAGCTGACCGATACAGGAATCCTGTAGTAATTCTTGGAGACGGTTATCTTGGTCAGATGATGGAAGCGGTTGAATTCAGGGATGAAGAGCCGATTGAAAAGGCGAACAAGGATTGGGCTACCACCGGTCATGGTGGAAAACGTACTCACAACGTAACCACTTCGATTTATATAGATCCGAATGTTCTTGAAGCCCACAACAGAAAACTGCAGGAAAAGTATAGAGTAATAAAGGAAAAGGAAACCCGTGCCGAAGTTTTTAATTGTGATGGCGCGGATGTTGTTGTTGTTGCTTATGGAACTGTTGCAAGGGTAGTCAAAAATGTCATAAAAGATGCTGAGAAGAAGGGTATCAAGGTAGGGCTTATTCGTCCTATTACTTTGTGGCCTTTCCCAACAGAGGTTTTTGACAAGTATGCGACTGTGCCTAAAGGATTTCTAACCGTGGAAATGAGTGCAGGTCAGATGGTGGAAGATGTAAGGCTTGCCCTGAACGGTAGAAACAGGGTGGAGTTCCATGGAAGAATGGGCGGAAATGTTCCTACGCAAAAGGACATTCTGGAAATAGTGTGCCAGATGGCAGATGGACAGTAGGGGGGTGTACAATGGCTATTGTATTTAAGAAACCGAATGCTTTGACGGACAAACCTTTTCACTATTGCCCTGGCTGCACGCATGGCATAATTCACAGGCTTGTTGCAGAGGTAATAGATGAACTTGAAATAGAAGGAAACACGGTTGGTGTGTCACCAGTAGGCTGTACCTACAACAATTATGAATACTTCAGCTGTGACATGGTGCAGGCAGCTCACGGACGTGCGCCTGCAGTGGCCACCGGTTTGAAAAGGGCACTTCCTGACAAGGTTGTTTTCACATATCAGGGAGACGGAGACCTGGCGGCAATTGGTACTGCTGAGATTGTGCATGCAGCCACCAGAGGTGAGAAAATAACGACGATATTCGTGAACAATGCAATATATGGAATGACATCGGGACAGATGGCTCCAACCACCCTTGTTGGACAGGTTACAACCACATCTCCTTTTGGCAGAAAACCACAGCTGCACGGTTACCCTGTAAAAGTGTCCGAGATGCTTGCAACTTTGGAAGGCGCTGCATATATTGAGCGTGTATCAGTGGATTCTATAAAGAATATAATTAAGGCGAAGAAAGCTATTAAGAAAGCGTTCCAGGTTCAGTTGGCAGGTCTTGGTTTTTCCATGGTTGAAGTTTTGTCTACTTGCCCAACCAACTGGGGAATGAGTCCTGTGAAATCCCTGGATTGGCTGAGGGAGAATATGGCGGAGCATTATCCACTTGGAGTATACAAAGGTAAGGATTTGGAGGTATGACATGCAACAGATAATTATTTCAGGTTTTGGCGGGCAAGGAATTCTTTCCATGGGAAGGCTGCTGGCTACAGGTGGTCTTCATGAAGGTCATAATGTATCCTGGTTGCCGTCATACGGACCGGAAATGAGAGGTGGAACAGCCAACTGCCATGTGATTATTTCAAATGAGGAAATTGGATCACCGATAATTAGTTGTCCGAATGCATTAATTGTTATGAATCAACCATCGTTGGACAAATTTGAAAACATGGTTGAGGAGAACGGGATAATAATCATGGACAGCGCTTTGGTTCCGATAAAGCCGAAAAGGAAAGATGTAAGGAGTTTTTCACTGCCTGCTACTGAGAAGGCGTACGAAATGGGACATCCTGCATTTGCAGGTGTTATACTGCTAGGAAAATTTATTGCCGAAACGGGTATAATATCTCCGCAGAGTTTTGAAGAAGCTTTGAGGACAGTTTTAAGTCCAAGCAAGCACACCCTTATTCCGGATGAGATGAAAGCCCTTGAGTTCGGCATGAGTTATTAAAAACAATGCCTTGGGATTATTGTATCTCAAGGCTGTTATATTTTAATCGACTTCTACCTAAGAAAGGAATGTGATGTTTTTGGCAGATGCTACTGTACCTGGTATTCTGGAGTTTGTAAGTCTTTGCACAAAGAATGCGCCGCTACTTATCACTTCTTTATTGGTAATAGGGGTAATATTTGTTAATGGCTGGACAGACGCTCCAAATGCCATTGCAACCGTTATTTCCACAAGGTCCATGAGTCCAAGAAAATCCATTGTCATGGCCGCGGTGTTCAATTTTCTTGGTGTTTTGTTCATGACCTTTGTGAACGCTTCTGTGGCAATGACCATGTATAACCTGGTTGATTTTGGGAAGGATACAGAAAGTGCTCTGGTGGCTCTATGTGCAGCTTTTGTTGCCATTGTTGTATGGGCGGTGGGCGCCTGGTATTTCGGCATACCAACAAGTGAGAGTCACGCACTTATAGCGGGTGTTACTGGTGCCGCGGTTGCAATTAATGGTTTTAAGGGAGCTATAAACAAGGCTGAATGGTTAAAGGTTGTCAAAGGACTGTTCTTTTCCACGGTGCTTGGTTTTTTTGTAGGCTTCATTTTTGTCAAGATAGTTATTTTTATCTTTAAAGGCACGAACAGAAGAAAATCGGACCGCTTCTTCAAGGGCGGACAGATTGCAGGAGGTGCCGCAATGGCATTCATGCATGGAGCCCAGGATGGACAAAAGTTCTTGGGAATATTCATGCTGGGTTTAATGCTTGCCCAGGGCGTGCCTGTTGACGCATCCACCGAGTTTGATCTGTCCGGTGCTCTTTGGCTTATAATCATGTGCTCTCTGATAATGGGATTGGGCACATCAATAGGTGGTTACCGCATAATCAAATCCGTAGGAATGGACATGGTTAAGCTTGAAAAATATGAAGGATTTTCAGCTGATTTTACTGCAGCATTTTGTCTGCTTCTTTCCCATTTTTACGGTTTTCCAGTCAGCACTACCCATACGAAAACCACGGCAATAATGGGGGTGGGGGCAGCCAAAAGGTTGACCAATGTCAACTGGTCGGTGGCAAAAGAAATGTTTGCAGCATGGTTTTTGACTTTTCCAGGCTGCGGGCTGATTGGTTATGTTATGGCACAAATATTTTTGAAACTATTTACATGACAAAGTACAAGAATCACGCATAGTACTAGTATAGGAGGAATATGAATGGCTAGGAGAAAAGAAGTGGATTATTTTGGTTTGTTCAAAAAGGCGATTGACTACTCTTGCGTGCTGACAAAAGAACTTACAACCCTTGTGGAGGATTACAAGAATATTAACAAAAATGGACAGCTGGAAAAGCGGGTTGATGAGATACACAAGATAGAACATGATGCTGACAAGGTTTATCATGAAATTGTTTTTGAACTGAACAGGGCGTTTATAACACCCATTGAAAGGGAAGACATATTGATGATTGCAAACGCCATTGATGATGTTTCTGACAAAATTGAAGAAGTGGCCTTCAGTTTCTGGGTATTCAACATTACAGAAATGAGGCCGGAAACAAAGCAATTTATTGATCTTGTAAATAGAATCTGCAAGGAATCAACTGAAGCTGTATACGAGTTTGCAAACTACAGAAAATCAAAAACAATAAAAGACAAACTTCATACAATCAAGAAGATGGAAAACGAAGGAGACACCCTTTACAGGCATTCTGTAAGAAAACTATTTGAAAACGAAAAAGATCCGATTGCTCTTCAAAAGTGGCGTGAAATCTTTGACAATATTGAGAAAGTATTTGACGCGTGCAGATATCTTGCAAACATGTTGGAAAATACAATTGTTAAAAACAGTTGACATATTGTTCAAAAGTTTATAGAATTTATACAAAATTAATGGAGGTATAAATTATGAGAAGGGCGATGTTTCTTTGTTTTTTGATAATTGCGTTTCTTTTTATGCAGATATTTGCTGTCAATGCTTTGGAGCCTGACACAAGAGAGGCGTTGAAATTTGCAAAACCCCCCACCATTGACGGCACTATAAGCGCTGAAGAGTGGGGAGAACCAACAGTTAAAGGCATTAAACACGGGGAACCGGCAAATGCTATTGCAAAAGACTCTTCACAGAATGTTACTTTTGATGTATGGGTCAGATGGGACGACAATAATGTATATATTGCACTACAGACCCCCGATGAGAAACTTATAAATCTCAACACCGGAGAGCTTATGTGGAATGGTGATGCGGTTCAGCTGGAAATAGACCCTCTCGGAAACTGGCAGAGCCAAGGGAAGAGCGACTACGCATATGTTTCTGAAAATGCAAGAGAAATGGTCTTTTCAATGAACTCCAACGACCACATGGCTCAAGCCTGGTGCTACACTCTGGGCGGTGAACCGGAAGGTCAATATGCCATATCAAATGTGGACGGAATATCTACATATGAAATATCCGTTCCATGGTCATTTTTTGGTGTAGATGGACCGGCTGAGGAAATAGGCTTTACTATCGCTCTTTTAACATGCAGCTCATATACATATGACGGATGGCTGGAGTATGGTTCCGGATGCATAATGGAAAAGGCCGAGGAAGACAAATCCGGAAACAACAAGATTGTACTGTCTGAAACGGAATTCACACCAGCTGATTCATATGCTACCTTCAACCCAACTCCATCTCCAACTCCTGAAGAAACGGACGATGGCTCCAACGGAGATACTGAAAAGGGTGGATTGGATCCTGTTGTTATCATTATTGTGGCAGCAGTGATCGTTGTTGCTGTGGTAGTGGTAGTAATTATTGTTAGGATGAAGAAGAAAAAATAGTGTCGAATTACTTTAATGCCTTCCTGATATACGGAAGGCGCTTTTTCTATGTCTTTTGATTTTACAAGGAGCCTGTCTCAGGCTCCTTGTTTTAGTGCTATTTTCTTTTTGCAGTAACTGATACCCAGCCCTTGTCATGTTTGACTTCAATTGGAGCAAAGCCATTTACAGAGAGGGCATCAAGGACATCATGTTCCCTTGCCTCAATAATACCGGATGCTATGAATATGCCTTCAGGTTTGAGTTTGATAAAAGCGTCTGGCAATAGTTCAATTATTACATCCGCAACAATGTTGGCAACCACCATGTCAAAGGTTTCAGTTACGTCATAGGCAAGATTTCCTGTTTTTAATTTAAGGTTTTCATTTACATTGTTCAGGATCGCGTTTTCTTTAGCAGTTTTTATACTTAATGGATCAATATCTACACCGGTTACCTTGCCGGCACCAAGCAATAGGGCGGCTATGGCAAGAATACCGCTGCCAGTACCTACATCCAGCACTTTCGCTCCATTTGTGAGGTGTTTTTCAATCTGCTCAAGGCACAACCTTGTTGTTTCGTGCTGACCTGAGCCAAAAGCCATACCCGGATCAATCAGCAATACGACCCTGTCGGTATTAAGGTTTTTCTGTTCCCATGTAGGTACTATTATGAGGTTTTCACCAACCGGAGTGGGTTTGAAGTATTTCTTCCAGTTGTTTGCCCAGTCTTCTTCGCTTATGTTGTCCACATTCAATTCATAGTCGATTCTTTCGCTTTTCAATCTATCTGTTAAAAAGGACAAGGTTTCTGAAGGGTTTTCCTCAGGACTTACGTATACATGAATTTTTATTGTGTACTTGTCTTTTTTGTACAGTTCTTCGTCCACAATTTCAATGGGTCCTGTCAATGCAAGATCCTCTTCAAAAGTAGAATAGTCTTCAATATACAGTCCCCTTGGGACTGCCATATGTGCAATTGCTTCTGCCTTGTCTTTGTCTTTTGCCTTCACTTCTACAACTATATCCGTCCAGTTCATGATTCTTTCCTTTCTGTTTTTATACAGCATATATTTTACAATTCTTTATGAAGGTATACAAGCATATATTATTTTGAGGTGAAAAAATGAAGAAAATACGTGCTGCCCTTGTAGGCAACCCGAATTCTGGAAAGACCACATTGTTCAATAATCTAACAGGAAGCAGGCATTATGTAGGAAACCGTCCAGGTGTTACAGTGGAAAAGAAGGAAGGTATTGTAAAAGCAGCTGGCAAACATGGATATGTATTTACTCTTGTTGACCTGCCTGGAATATATTCGCTGTCCCCATACTCTCCCGAGGAGGTTGTGACGAGAGAATACATACTGTTTGAAAAGCCTGATGTGGTCATAAATATTGTGGATGCTACAAATATTGAAAGAAATCTGTATCTGAGCATGCAGTTATTAGAGATGGAAGTGCCAATGGTGATTGCACTTAACATGATGGACGAGTCAAGGAAAAGAGGAGATGTTATTGACATTCCAAGACTTTCGGAATTGCTTAACGTAAAGTGCATCCCCATATCAGCAAAGACTGGGGAAGGTATCGATGATTTGCTTAAGGCTGTGTTTGATGTTGCAAGGTTTAAAAAAATATGCATTCCCAAAGGTGTGTACGATTATGTTGTTAATGATGTGATTTTCAGGGTTGAAAGACTGGTATGGAAAAATGCCATTGCAAGAGGTGTTTCATCAAAATGGGCTGCAATAAAGTTGCTTGAAGGGGATGAACTTGTAAGGGAAGGGATTGGTTTGTCTGAAGACACAATAAGGCAGATAGACAGGATTGCAAAGGGGCGTGATATGGAATCTTCCATTGTCAGCAGCAGATACGGATTTATTGAAAAGGTAGTAAGTGAAACGGTAGTGAGGAAGGACAAGGTGCATTTGGCAAGCAGGAAAATAGACAGTGTTGTTACCAACAAGTATCTTGCCATACCGATTTTTCTTCTTGTCATGTTTTGTGTTTTTATTCTAACATTTGGACAGGTGGGTGTGTTTCTGCAGGATTGTGTGAATGATTTCGTTGAGTATTTGGGGAATGTGACGGAAAAAGGATTAGTGAAGCTTGGCACCCAGGAAATGATTATTGATTTGATAATAAATGGGGTGTTGGCAGGGGTTGGAGGAGTGTTGTCCTTCTTGCCCCAGATAGCCATTTTGTTTTTCCTTATATCGATTATTGAGGATACGGGATACATGGCAAGAATCGCATTTGTCATGGACAGACTGCTTGGAAAAATTGGCCTGTCCGGCAAAGCGTTCATTCCCATGCTTATGGGGTTTGGCTGCACGGTACCTGCATGCCTTGCAGCAAGAACAATTGAAGACAGGAAAGGCAGGCAGATGACCATTCTGCTGATACCTTTTATGTCATGCTCTGCAAAAATGCCAATATACGGGTTTTTGGCACAGCGTTTCTTCAATGAAAACCGGGTATTGGTGGTTTTTAGCTTGTATGTGTTGGGAATCATTCTCATGATAATGTCTGGTGTCATATTTAAAAACACATTGTTTAAAGGAAGCGATACTCCATTTGTAATTGAGATGCCGCCTTACAGGATGCCGATACTCAAGAATGCGTTAAGACATGTATGGGAGAGGGTGGAGCATTTTTTAAAGAAAGCTGCCACATTGATTTTTTTCATGAGTCTTGTAGTGTGGTTTCTGCAAAGCTTCAATTTAAAACTTCAATATGTTGAAAGCAGCGAGTCTATTATCAGCACTGCAGGAAAAGCCCTATCCGTTATATTCAAGCCGCTTGGTTTTGGGACATGGCGGGCATCTGTTGCGCTCATTTCCGGGCTTGAGGCAAAAGAGGAACTGGTATCTACCTTAAACATGATGCATGGTGGAGTGGATGTATTCAATACTCCACTTGAAGCATATTCGTTTTTGGTGTTCACACTGCTGTATGTGCCTTGCATGGCTACCTTTTCAACCATGAAAAAAGAGCTTGGGAGCAGGAAATTTGCGATTTTCAGTGCAATATGGCAGATTCTTGTTGCTTATGCAGTTTCTTTTCTTGTATATTCTGTAGGAAAACTTGTTTTGACATAGCAAATACCCAGTGATAAAATGAAACAAAAGAGAAAGTGAGGGAGGATTACATGCAAAGCAAAAAGGCTGTATTTGCTGCACTAGGTATGTTTGCTGCCATTCTTGTATTGGCGGTTGTTATTGTATTTGGTTTTCTTTCAGCCAGAAAAAGTTACCATCTTCCTTTTAACATAACCGTAACGTTTGGTATGGATGTACATACCCAAAAGAACTTTTGCTGGTATACTTCAGAGGAAGTTGAAAAAGGATATGTGTACTACATGGAGGATACAGGTGCCGGGTTTGATATGGACAAGTGTATTGTGATTGAGGCCCAGTCTGAAAAGGTGGTGCAGAAGTATCCAGTTGACAGCATACCAGAAGAAAAGAATCCTGAATTGGAAGACAGAACATTTACACGTCACAGGGCGTTTGTTTCAGATTTAAAGCCTGGCACCAGGTATTTGTACAGGTTGGGGGAAGGAGACAATCTAAGTGATGTATATACCTTCAAGACTCCCGGGCAGGGCAAGGATTTTTCCTTCATAATTGTTTCGGATTCTCAAGGATACAAGAGGAGTGATTTCGAGTATTACAGAAGGGTTCTTGAAAAAGCGCAGGATATGTTCGGAGATGTGGATTTCTACATGCATCTTGGAGATTTTGTTGATGATGGGAAGAATTTTCTTCAGTGGAAATACGTTTTGGATATTCCAAGGTATATAATGGCAAACAATACTTTCGTTCCTGTGGCCGGCAACCGTGACGACATGGAGGTTTTTGAGTATTTTACCCTTGGAAGTGTTTATGATACAAGACCCATGGCCAACGGTTATTATTCTTTTTCATTTAATGATGTTCATTTCGTTGTTTTGTATACCGCAGGAAACAAGAGTCTGCCTAAAAAACAGATGAGCTTTCTTGAAGATGAGCTTAAAAAGCACAAGGATTCAAGAGTAGTAGTACTTACTCATAAAGCACCTTATACTAATGCGAATCACGCAGATGACAAGGAAATTGTAGCACTGCGGGAAGACCTTTTGCCCGTGTTTGACAAGTATAATGTGGATCTTGTGCTGCAGGGTCATGATCATTTCTTTTTCAGATCAGAACCCATTCATGAGGGCAAGGTAGGAAATTATACATATGAAAAAGTTATGGATGGAGAAGACGAGGTTGACATGCTGAGTGATGTGCAAGGCACAATATATTTGATAAACAGCAGCGCAGGTGTCAGCCGATATGACGGTACATTCAGAGAGATGGAAGATATTCATGCTTTCAAGTCATTCAACATGAATAATCCAACATTCACCTATTGTACTGTAACGGAAAATGGTATAATATTAAAAACGTATGAAGTAAACGTAATGCGTCAAAGGGTGCAGCTTATTGATTCCTTTGGCATTCGTTCATAAAAAGTTTATAATTTAACACTTTATATTTGTTATATCAAATAGTATAATCAATAACTTTAATGTATTAAGAAAGTGTTAGCGTTATATATCGAGGTGATAAAACTGTTTATTGAGAACTTTAGCAGACATGAGTACAAGTTTCCTATGACATATGACGACATGGATAGGTTGCTTGACGATTTGCTTCCGTACATAGAACAGGATGAACATGCAGATGAAAATGGATATTATACAATCAGCAGCATCTACTTGGACAACGATACATGGCAGTGTTTTTACGAGACTGTGAACAAGGACAGATACAGACAAAAGGTAAGGCTGCGCGTTTATGGCGAAGTAAATAACGATAGCGTATCTTTTTTTGAAACCAAAGCCAAATTTAAAGGTCTTGTCATGAAGAGGCGTGTTAAAATGCGTCTTGGTGATGCCATGAGATTTATGGAAGCATGTGTAAATGGAGAAGACCCGGATGTTAATGACTATGAGTGTTCAAACAGACAGATTCTTAAGGAATTGAAACAAGTCATTGTTTCGAAGAATCTGAAACCTGTTGTTGTAGTTAGTTATGAAAGATTGGCCTTGTTCTACAAGGATGACCCACGTCTGAGAATCACGTTTGATGTAAATATCAGAACAAGAGATTATGATCTCGATTTGACAAAAGGTTCCCATGGAGATTATGTAACTGCGGATAATATCGCAATTCTTGAGGTCAAGTCCGACAGAAACATTCCTTTCTGGCTTGTCAGGATTCTTTCAAAGTACGGATATCGAAATCAAACTTTTTCAAAGTATTGCTCGCATTTCATAAAGTACACTGAAGAAGAACAACATGAAGAATACGATGAGCTGGATGATAATGCAGTTTGATTAGGTTGGTCATAATTTTTTTTATAAATAAAAATAATTAAGAATAGATAGGAGACAAAGAAATGACAGAAAGCAATTTTTCTCGACAAGTAGTGGAATTTTTTGAAGGTTTATTGCAGATTAACGGTATTGAGAATGTGCTGAGAGCAGCTATGACAGTTTTGGTGGCAAGTGTATTTGGGGTGCTTATTTACTTTACCTACAAGCTTACATGCAAGCCTTTTGATTACCAGAGAGAGTTTGGACTTGTTTTGATAGTTGTTCCCATTGTTGTGTCCATACTTCTTACTGTAATCGGAACAAACATAGCTCGTGCTTTCAGCCTTGCAGGTGCGCTGTCAATAATCAGGTACAGAAGTACACTGGTCAAGCCAAAAGAAATCGTGTTTATATTCTTTGGCATGGGCACAGGTTTTATTACCGGTTGTTTCTTGTATCTGCCCGCACTGGTATTTGTACTTATTACCTGTGTTGTTATTATCGTATACACCGCCTTTACTCTGGAAAGAGGCAAAAACGTTGCAAAAACCCTTACAATTGCTGTGCCTGAGAATATCAACTATGATGGGCTGTTTGACGAAATCCTTGAGAAGTTCACAAGCTCATATGCTCTTAACAGCATCCGTATAATAAGCGGAGGAGCTGTTACAGAACTGCAATACCACATTAAGATTAAGGACGTTTCAATGACAAAAGAACTTCTTGATGAAGTGAGGGTGTTGAACCAAAACTTCAAGATTCAGTTGACACAGTTTGCAACTCAATAATATATGGTATTATGAATAAAATAATTAATGGACGGGCATTGACCCCGTCCATTATTTGTATTTGGGAGCATATTTTGCTGCAACCAGAATTGCCTCCACCATGCTTCGTTCATTAGCTATGCCTTTCCAGGCAATGTCCATGGCAGTACCGTGATCTACGGATGTCCTGAGGAAGGGAAGGCCTATTGTAAGAGATATGGTGCCTTCAAAGTCCAGCGTTTTAGAGGCAATGTGTCCCTGGTCATGGTACATGGAAAGAACCGAGTTATATCTTCCGATATGGGCAAGATGGAAAATTGAGTCGGCACTTATTGGACCTTCAACATCTATGCCATCAGCTTTTGCCATGTTTACCGCAGGAATTATTTCTTCTATTTCTTCCATTCCAAACATTCCGCCTTCACCGCTGTGGGGATTCAATGCAGCTATTGCCATCGTACCTTTGTCAACTCCCAGTTTTTTAAGTGCATTGTCGCATTTTAAAATATATTCGTAGATGCGGTCCTTTTTTACAAGACTGCATGCTTCAATCAGTGATACATGTCTTGACAGGAAGAATATTCTTAAGGAATTGGTTTCAAACATTGTAAGAGGGTCGTTGGTATTCGTAAGTCCTGCCAATATTTCCGTATGACCGATATATGGGATGTGGGCTTCTTTAAGGTGTTCCTTGTTTATTGGAGCCGTTGCTATAGCATCTGCTCTTTTGTTCACACATAGAGAAACTGCCTTGTCAATATATTCAAAGGCTGCTTTCCCGGCTGCTTTTCGTGTCATGTTTTCTTCTGTATACACATCCACGATTGAATCTTTAACCTTTTCAAATGTTTCAGCAAGGTTTTGAATTTCGGCTGCTTTTTTTAGTATATTACGATTTCCTACAATAACAGGTTCACAAGCATCAAATACTTCGCTGTGAGCCATTGACTTTATTACAATTTCAGGTCCGATTCCAAGAGGATCGCCCATTGTTATAGCTACGGCAGGCTTTGCCAATTAAATCATCCTTTCATATTCCATTTGATTTATTTTAGCATATTTCAGTTGCCAGTGTCAGACAGATATTATATGAACTATGTTTTAACAATCTGATAATTATACCATAATCAGTTGAATTAAGAAAAAGTGAATGCTAAAATATTAGTAGGATAAACTATGAAGAGAGGAAAACAAATGAATAGCAATAGAGTTGACAATCAAAACGTTAATCCTAATGAAAAAGTCAATAGCAATTCACCACCAAGGCCGCCTGTTTTGCCAAAGTCATACTTGAACAGGGCTCAGGGAACGCCCAAGCCTCCTGTATTGAAGAACGATGGTTCAAAGCAGACAAGCGAAGGTGTAAAACAGGAAGTTCCTGTGCGTGAAAAAATGGAAACCGTATTGCCGCATCAGAATGATTCCGACGTTGTAATATCCAAGGCCGATGAAGCTTCTTCCGTACATATGGCAAGTGAAAGCAGGAAACCGTCCTATGGAACGTATGGCAGACATGGATACAAGAATGATGCTTTCAAAGCTTTGGGAGTAGTACTGGCAATCATAGTTGTGATTATTGGTGGCATAGGTTTGCTTTTTCTTGCTTCGCAAAGAAGCAATGCGGCAACAGTAAAGATTATAGAAAGACCAAATGCCAATGTAACGGATTTGGATTCTTTTAAGAAATACAAGAACCTTGAGCAGCTGCATTTGTATAACAGTGGAATTAAGGATATAAGTGGAGTAAAGGATCTCACCAAGCTTAGAGTTCTTAGATTGACACAGAATGAGATCAAAGACATAAGCGTACTCAAATATTTGACGAATCTGGAAGAGTTGTATCTTGGTGACAACCAGATATCGGATATTAGTGCTTTGGAGGGGCTGACCAAACTGAAGGTTCTGCATCTTGGCAAGAATAAAATAAAAGATGTGTCGCCTTTGAGAAATCTGGTCAACCTGGAGGAACTGGAACTTGGATACAATGAAATTGAAGATATATCTCCTTTGGAAAATTTGACTAAGCTGAGAATTCTTAAGCTGAATGACAACAAGATTGAAAATATTGAAGCCCTGAGGAACATGACGGAGATGAGGTTCCTTCTCCTTAGAGAAAACGGCGATATTAAGGATTTGACTCCGCTTATAGGATTGCACAAGGTGGAATGGTGCTCCTTTAATCCACCAAGCCTTACACTTGAACAGGTGCAAGAGCTGAAAGATGCTAATCCTGACGCAATCTACTACTTCTACTACAAGGGCGATTACATCAAAGCACACGATGAATTCATCTATGATCCAGGTCCACCACCAGATCCGGGCGAAAGATAAGAATGGACT
>JAAYLF010000309.1 GCA_012522035.1 Clostridiaceae bacterium | reverse complement strand
CCTAACCGAATAAGTTAGGGTTCTTTAAAACGAGTTTCTTAAGTTAATGACATTGCCCTATCAGGTGTTTTCTTTTCTCCATGGATAACCTGCCTTTACAAAATATTTGGTTATATCTATATTATTACACATTTTATCAAGTTTATCAAATATTTTGGAAACGTAAATAAGTTATACGACAAATTTACGTTGCACCTATATACTCCGGATGTTATTATTAGCCATTATAAAAATATTATGGGGGTAAACATGCCTGCATATGAATCCAACAGAGCATACTATACATTCAAACTTTTTGCATGGGATAATCAAAAATGCTGCCAGTTGCGGTATTGACAAAGACAAGAAAAAGAATTACAACATAATTTAAAGCCGGCACGAGCCGGCTTATTGTTAACTCTTTATTTTTTTATCTTGTTTTCATAACCTTTCTCAACAAGGACAGGACATTTTTTCCTTGCCTTGTATGCCTCTATGTATTCCTTCATCCAGCGGTAATATTGGTCTCCATGACCGCCTTCCATGGGCTCTATGTCTCTGCTGTATTCCTGGTTGTAGTTGTCGACAAAGTGGGACTCCACCTTTCCGTCTCCATCCAAATCCACCAGGAATCTTTGAGCAATCCATTCATTCCACCAGGTTATAGTAACCACCTTTGGATGATACTCAAAAGCCCTCTTCCACTGATTATAGAAGGTTACACCTCCGTTTCTTCCTATGGCAGACTTGGTATTGGACATGTAGTTTTCCTGTCTTGCAACGTATACACTAATATGTTCATAGAACCCCAGGTCGTCCGCACACGGCACGGATCCGTCGTACAGGAAAGACCACTCATGTTGTTTGAGCTGCTGGCCTTGCCTGAAAATTGCAACCGTCATCTGTCGGAGTGTCAGATCATCTTTATACTTGAATCTGTCAACGCTGGCAATTCCAGGCTCGTTAGTCAGTCTTGTTACAGTCATAAAAGGTTTTCCTTCCCAATATACCCAGCAGTCCTTGTACTTGTCGTTGGTGTAGAATTCTTCATATACTCTTTTTGGGGTTGCCCATCCAATATTCGAGTCAACTCTGTTCCAAAAGACTACATAGGGTGTTTTCATCCCCTCTTCTCTCATCTCAACTATGGTATCCAGGAGAGCGGTGCAGGACTGGGTGACCATTTTGTCCCAATAACTGTTTTCAACTCCTGCCTGCCATGCAGTTGCCTGTGCATTTGTGTTATCGATTATTATGAAATCGATGCCTGCTTCATACAGCTGAGTCATATGGGTCCTTATTACATCCTTGTCATCGCTTCTGTAATATCCAAGAGCGGGCTTTGCCCAATAGTGGAAGGCGTGTTCAGGACCCCACTGTGGTGTTTCACCCTTTTTCTCCTGTTCCAATATTTCCGTAATGTTGTAGATTACCGGGTTTGTTTTGCTTACAACAGGATTGAACCAGGTTGAGTAGCAGATGGATACAAGGTCTTCCTTTAAGGTTATGTCAAGACCGTAGGGTACTTCCTGATAATCTTTGTACTTCTCTTCCAAAGCCAGCATGTAATCCGATTTTGGTGTGGCGGTTGGTTCGGGAGTCGGTTTTCCCGGTTGATTACTGCAGCCAACAGCCATCAATCCCAAGGATAAAGCAAAGAAAGCAATAAAGTATTTCTTCATGGTTGTCCTCCGTGCATGTTTTTTCTTACATATATAATATGTGTATTGCTGACATAATACAAGAGCGTATGCAAATTAAACTTTATAATTCCTCTTTTCTGTGATATATTAGTTTCAAATGAATGAAGGGAGCCAATTATGAGCAAAAGGGTCATGACCGATGTTGTTGCGGTAGTGTTGATAATAGTTGTCTTGTTCACTTTCTATATGTTCATGTTTGCAAATACGAAAAATAGTGATGGTAAAAACAGGCTGTTTGTACACAGCTCTTACGATTCATATACACTTCAAGCCCTGCAGTGGAGGGAAGGAAGAATTAAACTGGACAAGGACTATCCTTGGCTTGAACTTGCCATATACAAGGGGGACTATTATGTAAGTTTTCCTCCAACTCCAACAGTGCCCATGTATTTTCTAACATTTATCTTCGGCAGGCTGACACCCAGCAATGCGGTGGTAATGATTTACAACATGCTGGCTTTTGTTTTTGCATACCTGCTTTGCCGGCGTTTGGATGCATCTGTATTTGCATCGATAGTTGGAGCTGCCTTTTCATGTATTGCTTCTGCATGTTTGTTTTTGTCGATGTCAGGAGGGGTATGGTTCATGGCTCAAACCATGGCAATATTCCTAACCTTTGCCGCCATGTACTTCATGATGCTGGATAATAAGGTATGCTGGCATCTGGGCATGTTTTTATTGGCCCTGTCTGTAGGATGCAGACCCTTTCAAATCGTATATTTTGTGTTCTTCATATACCTTTTGTTTAAAAGATATGAGTTTAAAATATTGAGGACGTGGAAGTACTTCATATCACCAGGAATTGTTGCCATTACCTACATGGTTTACAACTATGTCCGTTTCGACAGTATTTTCGAGTTTGGTCACAACTATCTCCCCGAGTTTACAAGGGATTATCCAGGAAATTACGGCAAGTTTAATTTAAGGTATGTAAAATCCAATTTCAATGTGTTTTTTAAGGACCATCCAAGGCTTACTGAAAAGGGTCTTGAATACAGCAAATTCGGTTTTACCTTTTATATCTCCAACGTAATCTTTATACTTTTGGCTGTTGCTGTCATCTGGTTTCTAATCAAAAGCATAAAAGACCTTCAGCCAACAAATGGTGTGGAAGTAATCATGCTGTTTGTGCTGGTGTGCATACATCTGTTTTTGATGCTTATGCACAGAACTACCGGAGCATGGCAGTTTGGTGCCCGTTATATGGCAGACATTATTCCGGGGGCTCTTCTATGCATCCTATACTGCAGGAACGTATTACATAAAAGGCCATCGCCGCCTGTCTTGGCGCTTCTTGCCTTTGGAACAGTTTTGAACATTTTTGGGGCACTGGAAATGTTTCTGTAATATCAGGAGGGTTTGTATGGAATGCAGGGTTAAAAAGGCAGGCAATAGAGTTGTTTTAACAGTAGACGAAAAGATGGTAACTCCTGTTGCATACATGACATACAACCCGAGTGAAGAGAATTTTGCTCAGTTTTCAGATATAGGAGTGAACTTGTTCAGCTTTGGAGTTTATCTTGGGGACCAGGGAATAAACAGCGAAAGCGGCATAAAACCTTTCAGAAGCGGCTTTTTTAAGGCATATGACGAATATGACTTTACGGAAGTGGATAAGGACTTGGAAAGGATCACAAGCTGCAACAAAAGTGCGTATATCATTCCCCGGGTTTATCTTGACTGTCCTTTATGGTGGGAAAAAGAAAACAAGAGGGAGCTTTCTTTGGATGCCAAAGGAAGGCCGATGAGACAGTCGTACGCTTCCGACAAATGGCGTGAAGACACATTAAACGCAGTATATGAATTTATCGAGCATGTTTCCAATTCAAAATGGTCGGAAAATGTAATCGGGTATCAGGTTGCGGCAGGACTGACAGAAGAGTGGCAGTATCATCATGCATACCCGTATCAATATCTTGATTACTCGGACTGCAACTTAAGGAAATACAAAAAATGGCTTAAGAGCAAGTATGGATCAATTGGCCAACTTAACAGGGCGTGGAACACAAATTTCCTGGATTTTGACAATATTGATTTTCCCAATCCTTTTGAGAGAAGCTTTGCTTTAAATAGCGTTTTGAGAGACCCAGAGAAAGAAAGACAGGTTGTTGATTTCTATACATACCACAACCACATAATGGCGGATACAATATTGTTTTTCTGTGAGAAAATCAAGAAATACACCAATTATGAAAGGCTGACAGGAGCTTTTTATGGCTACATACTAGAGATAATGAACAACGATTACGGACACTGTGCAATACATGAGATTTTGAAATCGGAGTACATTGATTTTCTTGCAAGTCCCAACAGCTACATGGACGCAAGAAGTCCAGGCATAGACTGGCCATACATGTCGGTGGTGGATTCTGCCAAGCTTCACGGAAAACTCTGGTTTATTGAATCTGATACCAGAACCTCCCTTACAAAACCTCTTAAAGCGACCATGCCTCATGCTGCTCCTGACAATTCAAGGTATTCCTTTGAAAGTGTATGGAAAGGACCGGACAAGAAATTGTCATTGTCCCTTATGTTAAAAGGCTTTGGAAGGATATTGACAGGGGGAATTGGAACCTGGTGGTTTGACATGTGGGGCGGATGGTTTAATGATCCTGATTACCTGGGATTAATAGAAAAGACTACAAAAATATTGGAGGAGCATGTAAAGAGGGATGTAAGGCCAAAAGCTGAGATTGCAGTATTTGTCGACCCTGAGTGTTTCCACTATTTCTCCACAAATCATCCTATTCTCCATGAACTTGTGTACAGTCAGAGAAAATCCTTGGGTCAAATGGGTGCCCCTTATCACATATTCTTAACTGAGGACCTGGAGTTGGAATCTTTTGATGTTGATGCATACAAGCTGTACATATTTTTGAACAATGTATACATGAAAGAGAGTTTGAAAGAAT
>JAAYLF010000033.1 GCA_012522035.1 Clostridiaceae bacterium | reverse complement strand
TTAAGTTTTCAAGGTGCAAATTCTATTTTCATGTCATAAAAAAATACTAATGACACTCTAATCATTAATATTTATTGAATATTTTGAAAATTCATGATATTATATAGAAAAACGACCAGGAGGTATGTAGAACATGAAGGGCAAATTAAGTTTATTAACTCTGCTTGCTTTTTTATTTACTCTGATTCTTCCTTCAATGGTTTCATCAGAGGAATTGCAACCAGTTGTGATTGACTTCTATTACGAAGATGATTTCTATTATTACTACTCCACATTTAATGGTTGCAATGTAGCCTGGGACAATCATGCCGTACATATGATCTCTACCCAGGATCCTGAGATGGGGGAAAACGGAGACCCTTTTGTTGTATTCAGGCTTGACTATATGTTCAGTTGTGACGATTACCCTTGGATGAGAATAAAACTGAAAAATGAAAGTGTAGCGCCTGTTTTTGAAATGCATTTTTCAACAAGCACTACAGGAATAGTCGCTGCAACGTGCACCCATGTGGATATCAGTACAGAGGATGAGGAATTCAAGGAATATATTTTCAATGTTCCTGAAAGGAATATTGCTTCAATGCATATAAATGAGCTGGATCATGAGGAAACCTTCTGGACTGGCGAAATATATGAACTCAGACTGGATGGAATGTGGGTTGCAGAACCCAGCGGACAGGTTCCATATGGTTCTGAGATGTACATAGAGTATGTGGCATTTTTCCCAACAGAGGAAGCGGCAAACAGTTTTGACATCGAGACTTATCGTGCTGCTAGAACGCCAAAACCAACTGCCACGCCAAAACCGAGTCCAACAGCAACACCGGAAAAAACACAAACACAGAATACTGAAGCACCTAAGCAAACCGGGACAAAGAAGGACGAAACTGGCGGCGGCAGCAACTCGACAGTGATTGTATTGTCCGTAGTTGGAGGTATTGTAGTGGTAGCTTTTGTGGCTGGTATTATAATCATTAGAAAGAAAAAAACATGAAGGAATAGAGGGAGTTGAATTATGAAAAATAGAATTCTTTTACTTGCTGTTTTTATTGTGTTTTTATTGTCTCTTAATTTGATATTTGCCGAAGAGGGAGAAAACGAATTTGAAGGTCCTGGCTTGTTATACGATTTCTATTATGAGTGGGACGATTCATGGACCTATGTTCCAGCAACATGGAGCGGCTCTATGTGTGATATTGAGTATAACAACAATGCGCTGCAAATAAATATCCATGGCAAGGATCCATATTTCTTTCTTGAGGTTTATGAAGAAATTGAATTGGAAGAGTATCCTTGGATAAAGGTAAGGATCAAGAATGAAAGTGCCACTTCCGAAACCTTTGAAATGTATATTATCAGAGACAATGAGCAGATAGCTGAAACAAACAATTTCCATTACATAATAGGCAAGGAACACGAAGAGTTCAAGGAATTCATTATTGATGCCAGAGCTGTCAAGGGTGAACAGTGGTGGACAGGACTACTTACAGGATTGAGATTCGATGCTGTAAGAAATGCTGCTGAAGAAGGTGGAGAAACTTTTTATCTGGAGTATCTTGGCTTCTTCAAGACGAAGGAAGACGCGGAGAACTTTACTCCTGTAAGGGATGCAACTCCACCGCCCACAAAAGCACCTACAGACACACCAGCCCAGACTCCCAAACCAACAGAAACTCAAAAACCCACCTCCACTCCCAAGCTGGACGATGGAGAAAAGGGAAGCATGACATTTGGTATTATTATATCGGTGATTATAATTTTGGCAGCTGTTGTTGTAGCTGTAATAATTGTTAGAAAGTCAAGAAAGTAAGAAGAGGCTGCCAAGTGCAGCCTCTTTTTTATTCCACTATGTCATAGAAAGCAACCGCTGGTATTCCACTGCTGTTGGAAAGATTAACCTCTTCAGGGTAACTATCCTCAGCAAGACAGTTGTATCTTACTCCTGAAATGTTATAGTCGTATTTGATCACAATCTTGTTGTTGTCGACAATGGTTACATCTTCCGCATCCATCCACATACCTTTGGTATAGATTTGAAAACCGATAATCTTGTCGCCTTCGTACTTAAGACCATCTCCGACACTTCTATATATAATAGTTACGCTCTTTTTATTGGACGCGTACTTTACATTAATCGCTACCGGACCTTCGCTATATTCCATGTCGCTCTTGTCATAAAGAACACTCAAAGCCAGATCCAACAATCTTTTTGATTGTTCAAACTTGCATTTTGGATGCAAGCTGTTCCAGTATTTTTTGTCCTTCCATACATCGGATCCTGCTGCCATGAATACGTTATCGCAAAGAAGCGCAACCTTGCTTATTGCACCACGAATGTTGCCCAAATTAAGAAATGCCCAATCTCCTTTTGTTCCAGCAGGCACTGTGTAAATTGATGGGAACTCAACTACAAAGATGGGGAAGTCATGATAATTCTGGTTTATGGTATCACGATAGAACTCGAAAGTAGCTGCAAGATTCTCTGCGTAAATGGGATAGAGATGATTCAGGCAGTCACTTTCTCCCTGATACCATACAAGTCCGCTGATTGTCATATGACGGAATGGATACATTAGCTGGTTCCATATCCAGCGGGTAGTCGATTCGCCGAGAACTTTACTCTGTGTGAGTCCTATGCCTTTTTCTTCACAGACTTCCGGAGGCATGAATGCGGACAATGCAGCTCCTGCGCATTCGAAAGTAATGATACCGATGGGGATTTCTCCATTGTTTGCATCGTATATGTTTTTGGCAAAAGTATAGCCTATTGCTGAACCTGATTTGGCATAGTTGTATGCTTTTTGCCATGCGTTTCTAGCGTGAAGCATGCAGTCTTCATAAACAGTGGTTGCATCCGATCCGTTGAATTTTCCGGATTGAGGGTTGTTTATGC
Source organism: Clostridiaceae bacterium (assembly GCA_012522035.1). Classification (GTDB taxonomy): domain Bacteria; phylum Bacillota; class Clostridia; order UBA1212; family DUPL01; genus DUPL01. Next base: position 2,901 of record JAAYLF010000033.1, on the reverse strand, counting down.
ATACTCTGATAGCATCATCCTTGTTCAGCTCGAGCCCTGTGTCAGGTTGTTCTGCCAGCATGGTTCCCAAATTGTACTGAATATTTGACTGTCCAACAATCCAGAATACATCGCCAACCAGCACATCTTTGAACTCATAACTAACCCCGTCAGCTCCTGAAACAATCAGCGAGTGACCCAATTCTTTCGATGCGGGAAGGGTTCCTCCCAATGTAATCAGCCACCTGCCATTTTCCACAGTGGCACTTCCATGCAACCCTTTAAAGGATGCAGTTACGATTTTACCTTCATCACTTGCATCAGCGGTTCCGTATATTCTGATATACTCGTCTCTTTGAAGCACCATATTGTCGCTGAACACCTTGCTTACTTTAAAGTTTGCAGCGGTACCTTCTACAGGTTCTTGTGCTTCAATAACTGGTTTTTCACGCTTGATTACATAATTGTATGGCTGCAAGTCATCATCGGAACCGGCATTGTTGCTGCAGCCTGCCAAAGCGCTTATTGTTAGTATTAATACCATTGGAATAACAAACATTCTTGTAATGCTTTTTTTCAAATACTTTCCCTTCTTTCTATTTAGTTGCCATTATATTGTACGCTATCTAACTTTTTTTGCAATACAAAAAAGAGAAACTGTTGCGTTGCGCTTCAGTTTCTCCATGAAATTCCAGTAAGTTGCTATCCTCTGTATACTATTACTTCGCTTTCTCTTAGAAGAGCACCATATTTCTCACCGATAATTTGTACTGATATGATGTCTCCTTCGACTAGTGGTTTTCTAAAATCCCTTACAACGATAAGCGATTGATTTATATACTCTGCTTCGTACACTTTGTCGTTGATGCATAAAAATGTGTTCTCGGTGAAACCATCGCCTATTACTGTCAAAGTCCTCTTTTCTTCATCATAGGTGACGCTGTCTATATAGAAGGGGATTATTCCACCTATTTCATAATCATCATTCTCATACTCTTCCTTGTTTATGTCTTCCTGCATCAGATAATACTGCAAAAGTTTGTAATAGTGGAAATACTCAGGGTCGTTATTGTATACCCTGTGGAACTTGTTGACGAGGTTTCCGTCAAGTCCGATCATGTCACAAAGATAGGTCGACAAATGGTAAAGCTCCAGATGTCTGTCAGGCAACTTTTCCAAACCTACATTGTTCCAGGTATAGAACTTGGTAGTGAACTTCTCGTCCTTGGACAACTCCTCCACATCATAGAAGAGGTTGGGCAAGTGATCTGAGTACATTAGTACAAAAGTTGGTTCCCCTCTCTTTTCGAGATACTCTATTATACTTTTTATAGCGTCATCAAACTCTTCCAATTGACCAAGGTAATATGCCACTCTTGCTTTCTTTTCATCGTCACCATCAATTTCAAACTCCATGGGGAACTCGCTCTCGTCAATAACGAGATACTTGCTGTGCAGCTGGACGGTAACGGTGTACACAAAGTCTCCGCCTTCCGTATTTTCAATTACCATGGCTATCTGATCCTTGAGGATGCTGTCATTTGCCCAGATGGCACCCGGTCTTTTTTGAATATCGGGCATGGTTTCATAGCATAGAAATCTGTTGAATCCCAGATTTTTATACACTTCATGTCTGCTGAAAAATTCACCCTGATAGTTGTGAATAGCAGTAGGTGTATAGCCCAAAGATTTCATATATCTTGCAAAGCTGTCCATTGAATTCTTGTCTATATGCTGAACATATGGACTGTAGCCATAGGGCAACAGTTTCATGTTAAGACCTGTTATGAATTCAAATTCACTCTTTACTGTTTGACCTCCAAAAACGGGAACGTCAATTGTACCTGTTGTAAAGTTTTCTTCCAGGTAATGAAGGAATGGTATTGGGTCTCTTTCAAAGCTTGCGCCCGGGAACAGATTAGGATCTGCAAAGGACTCAAGCTGGATTACAATAATATTCTTTATTTCCGGATATTCTCCGCTTTTTGGAGTATGCTGCTTGTGTATGCTTTCAATCAATTCATCAATGATTTCGTCGCTGTATCCTTTTGGTTCTGTAATGGAGGATTTGAAAGAGTAATTGATGAAACTGTATACAAATCCATCATGAAAGAAAATGTCTTTTAAGAATCTTTCATGGGTTTTCATGGAACCAACACTACCGGCACCAATAATTGGTCCTGGAAGGAGTACATACAAAAGAAGTATGACTACCAGATTTTTCATGTCAAAAGCAACTTTCTTTGCTTTTTTGCTGAATGCCCTTATCCCAATGACAAGACCGACGAGTATCACAACAATTAGTGCCAGATCTATCCAGTCAAGTACCTTGAAGGCAGCAGCAACACCTTCGTTTATTTGAAAGACATCCAGCAAAAGCACAGGCTCGTTTACATTGGAGTATTTCAGATAACTAATATATGACAAGATAACCCAGAATGCCGCATACATGGAAAAGGCATAGCTTCTTTTCTTGCAGACAAATACAAACATGCCTATGCCCATTACTATTGCCACATTGAGCATGAACATGTCAGGATTTGTAACAATTCTGGGGATTGCTCTTATGGGATTGAACTGGTGGACAAGCTCGATTGTCAGTGTCAGAAGCAAAAATGAAAATGTCCAAAAATGTATTCTTTTGAAAATGGCTTTGTATGGATCTTGTTCCATGCCGTTTCTTTTATATCGATAATGAAAGTACAGCGAAAAACCTGCGCATATGATAAATAAGGATATATATACGGCAGGAGAAACTTTTGCAAGAATTCCCGTCCATAATAGAAAAACCCCGCTCAACAGGGAAAAATACATGTATTTCTTGTTGGATATGAAGCTTGACAGTGTTAGCACAAACAAAAAGAACAGCCTGGGAAACAAAAGCAAAAGAGGTTTTGGAAAGCTTGACTTCAAGTCATTGTT
>JAAYLF010000308.1 GCA_012522035.1 Clostridiaceae bacterium | reverse complement strand
TTGTATACGCTTCTTTCGGAAAGGTTCAAAACATCTGTTTGCTCCGTGCATAGCAAGTGAATTGATTGTCCGTTTTACAATCTTGGAGAAATGATATCGTCGATATGCTTGAAATGCTCACGGGTTACCGAAATGCCCTGTCTGGATTCCGAGAGCTTTTTCCTGTACTCTTTGAGCGCTTTTTCGGCATCATACAAGTATTTGGACAGTGGACATCTATTGCAAACATATGGCGGAGAATCATATCTGGTACATATATCTTCCTCGAATTCACTGCAATAATCATTACATCCACCGCAGTACTTGCAATTCTTGTGGTGTATTGCCTCACATGAAGGCTTTTTGCATTTACCCGAGATTTTGCAGTCAAAACGCTTTTTACACGCATTTTTGGTTTGCATGGTTGAAACCTCTTTCCAGCTGATAAAAGTCCGATGTTTCTTTACCTCTCTTGATATGGTGCTTGCAGGTCTTGAAAGTTCCTTGGCAATTTCAGCATACGATTTGCCTACCTTAAGCAATTTTTGAATTGTTATCCTGTCTTCCATTGTTAGATGTTTACCCATAAATGCCTCCTTTTTACCCCTGGACAGGCAACAAGATAATAATTACATGTTATTAGGAAAAAGTAAACGCAATTCATATGGGTACCCTAGGGTATCCATATGACATGTATGATTGGGAAAAGGTAAATGCAACTTTGGTCTCTGGTGGCTAATGAGATCTTGTTGGCATCTTCGGAAGAAGTTAATGCAACTGTTCCTTTGCATTTAAAAATTCAAATGACCTATGTTTTTTAGTCTTTTTTGCATGCTTGTTTGTGTCAGCATGCTGATTGGTACGACACTTGCTTGGTTTACTGACCAAGCATCAAGCGGCGTCAACAAGATAGTCGCAGGAAATCTTGATGTCGACCTTGTAATGTGGAATGGCACCGAGTATGTGTCAATTGCAGGCGAAGACGGTGCTATTTTTGGTTGCGAAAACAGTCTGGTCGCACAGAATGACAGCACAGACACACTTTGGGAGCCTGGAAAGACTCAGATTGTGTATTTGGGTGTCAGGAACAAGGGCAATCTGGCATTGAAGTACAATATTATTATTAATGTTATAGATGGCGGCCTTGTTGGTGCTTTAGAGTATGCCATCCTTGATGGTGTCGATGCATCTGCACCCGGATTTACACCTCCGGCCAGTTGGGAAGCCATTAAATCCACCCACGGTGTACAGACAGGTGATGTGGTTGCAGGCATAATCGTTGCAGCTTCAGATGGTGTCCTCGATGGCATTGCTCAGAATCCTCCAGTGCAAGACGAGACAGACTATTTTGCCCTTGCAGTACATATGAAAGAAGATGCAGGCAACCAGTATATGGGTAAGGATATTACCATTGATGTGTCCGTTTTCGCAGGACAAATGACCGCAGAATCCGACAGCTTTGACAATCAGTATGATAAGGATGCTGAATTACAGTTCATCGCAGTCACTCCTCATGATATTGACAAGAAACTGATGAACCTTAAGAGCAACATGATATTGTTTTTGCAACCGGGTGATTACGGAATAATTGATTTGACAAAGGGACTTAAGGACGGTGACAAACTTGAAAATGTCGTAGTCCTTGGGTCTCCTGGTGTTGTCGTTAACCGCATTCTGGTTGGCAGCGATGCATCAAAGAGCGTGACGATAGATAATCTGACCATTTCAAATTTAACGGTTCATAATAGGACTTCTGGACAATGGAATATAAGATTCGACAATGCCGACAAGAATACATACAAAAAACTTATTATAGAAAACTGTACATTCACTGCTAGTAATGGCTCTTTGGGAGCTGGAATTGGATTGGACAATGAAAAAACCGATTCTGATGTCAGCATCTTTACAGCTGATGTTGTAATACGCAATTGTACGTTTAATGAAGTTTCGAGTCCGGTATATGCATTAAATTACTGCTGGAACAGTATAACCGTTGAGAATTGTGTGTTTAACAAGATTCCTAATTCGGCAATATATAATATCAGCAAAAGCACAATCAAATCAATTGTAGTAACTGGTTGTACCTTTATAGATTGTGGATTATCTCTTAAGACCATGTAATGGCAATAATCTTCCTGAACTTACTGAGTTTGTATTCAAGGATAACACAGTTTACAACTGTACAGGAGGATATACCGGGTATTTCCATATGGCCATCCCTTCATCAGTCAAGAAGGTGGAAAACCTGACAGGCAATACCAAGGACGGATTAGATTGGGATGTCTACAATCTCATCTCAACATTTTAATTACTGCTATGGAATACTTGTAAGTATGGGAGCAAGGCTCTGTGGCTATGCGTGAGTTTTTAATATAAGGGGCTGTGCTTGTCAAATGCACAGCCCCTTTATATTCAGATTAAATGCTTATGAAGTGACAGACAGGTTTTAATGTGTCTTGTACTTGCGTTTCCTGGGTATGATTGTTCCTGTAAGCAGTAGTACGGGTATCACGTTGAATAAATTGAAAGCGTCGCCTGTCCTGGGTATGGGTGGATTATCTTTTGTGAAGTCGATGGTGTTTACTTCTGCTATTTCCACATCATCTATCATGGCTGACACGTTATATGCGTTAACCCTGAACTCACCTTCCCGGATAAAGTTGGAGTCGTTGTCAGTGAAGGAGATTACAAGTTCCTTGTTTATGTACCACTCGAAGGTTCTGTCTTTTACTCTCACACCCATGGTGTACCATTCGTTCAATTTAAGAGTGTAGTTGTGTATAACCCTTATCACGTCGACAGAACCGTTGACAAACTTCCTTACTCTTAGGAAGTTCTCAACATTGTTGTACTCCAGGAAGTAGAAGTTGTTGTCATCCATATATCGGACGAGGAAACCAATATTGCCATCAATAGTGGCAGTACTGGACCTTATGCAGATGTTGGTTATGAAGTCAAAGTCCTTGTACTTGTTCCTGAAGTTTACATTACTCAAACTATTTCCTATTGGTGCTGCAAGTACCTTGTTGTTGTCCAAATCAATTATGCTCCATATACCTTTATCCAGAAAATCCACGTTATCATCATCCATGTTGGTTCTGTAATACTTTGGCACAGGCAGTGATTCGGTTGAAACTGATGCGTTGTCAATATAGGCTGAACCGCTTTTTGCATTACCGGCATCAATACCTATATAGTAAGTATCGGACCTTTGTGTTTCAAACACAATTTCATATGTCTTGAATTCGGTGTTTGAGAACTCAATGCTTTTTACGATTTCATTCGTACGCACATTCTGAACAAAGAACCTTGCGGTAACGCTGCTGGTTTTCAGATCAACTTTTATTGTATGCTTTCCTCTGGCAAGATAAAGTCCTTGATAAAGCCTCGCGTTCCCTTTGTCAAGGTTGCCAATGTAACCGCAATATCCGTTATTGTTCGTTGTTACTCCAACGGATGTGGGAGAGGAATTCTTCTCATATGTCCAGTTGGACAAGCCTGCAATCCAGCCATTTTGTCCGTTTCTGCGCTCGAAGTCTCCATGCTGGAAATCCGATGCACTTATTAGGCCACAATCAGTTATTATATTTGTTGCCTTTATGGTCAGAAGATCTGCTTTTGCAAGATAGATGTTGTCATATATCCTAACATTCTTGACAGGAGAATAGGCGTCCTGCTCCGTATTGGTAAAGGGTTGCTCTCCATAATATGGATTGTCGCACCATGTACCTACCGAGTATCCGCCACCAAGGATGTTGTCATATGCTACAATATCGGATATTTCCTGCTTTGACAGGTCAGGATTGTCGGTACCCCATGGTATGAATGTCAAACCATGGCCGCCAAAGATGCAGCTGTGTGTCAATCTGATATTGCTTATGCAGTTGTCTGCATCCGGTTTTGGGAACCACCATACGAGACCTCTTGGCTCATTGTATGAAGAGCACAGTACCACGCCATCATCGTTGGACCTTAGGAAACATCTGTCAACTACAATGTTCTTTGACCCAATTCCAATACCAATTCCGTCTCCACTTGCGCAAGTGGCTTCGTGCATCGTCACATTGCCAAAGTATACGTTTTCACATGCATAGGTTGATATGTGATATACATTGGCACGAATCAGTTCAAGGTCTGATATTTCAACGTTCCTGCTGTCATACATGCCTAAGAGTATTAGATGTATCTTGTTTTGACAGCCTATCCATATTGTGTTTGGATTCGTACCGTCTTCACATTCACTGCCTGGATCCATTCCTCTTAGCGTGCCGCCACCGGTTATCCTTACATTCTCACAACCGGATACCAGTATTAATGGATAGTTGTGACAAAGTCCTGCATGTGTCCAGTTCACTCCTGGTATGGACACATCATGACCATATGCCACTTCATACTTGTAGTCGTCTTCGTTCTGTGACTGCCACAGTGTCGCACCTTTTTCTATATGTAATGATTAGGGTGTCAAAAGTATAAGACTTGACACGTTTGCACCTTGAAAATTTAACACAAACCTCCATTATTCATATGTGATGTGGTATAATATAA
>JAAYLF010000307.1 GCA_012522035.1 Clostridiaceae bacterium | reverse complement strand
CTACAAGATATCCCACATCAGACCAGATAGTAGTATTTCCCTTGTCTACTTTCTTGCCTAGGATAAAGCATTGTCCGGATGTTGGAGCAACCATTCCCAGCAACATCGTTATAGTAGTCGTCTTGCCAGCACCATTAAGTCCAAGGAAACCAAATATCTCACCTCTGTTTATTGACAGGTTCATGTTATCAACCGCAGTGACATCCCTATACTTCTTTGTTAATCCAACAGTCTTTATTACGTCAATCATTTTCAAGTTCTCCTTCCAACACCTGGACGGCAAGACCTCTAATCAAGAGCTTAAGTGCATCGTCAAAATTCTTTGCTCCAACCTCTTCGATATGCAGCATACTCATAAATATTGCTCTGAGTGAAGCTGTAACAACTTCCAAACTAACTCCTTCTTTTATTTTGACATATAAGAAAATTTCAGAAGCAAAATGCATGTCAAACAAATGATGCTTAAGAATAAGCTCTTTAGGAAGTTTTCTCATTAAGTATTCCATCTCATTATCTTTAACAATATTGATTATGAAAGAATGTCTGACTTTTTGATACAGCTCATAAATAAGCTCTGAAAACTTATCTGCATTTAAGTCTTCTTCACTCTTGAGACTGTCAGCCAGCCCTTCCAAAAGTGACTTTTGATAATCTTCCAATACAGTGAAAAACAGTATTTCTTTGGAATCATAGAATTTATAAAAGGAACCTTTTGCTATCCCCGCCATTTGCACCAATTGGTCAACTGTTGTCTTCTTCACTCCATATCTGGATAAACATTCACGGGCAGCCTCTTTTAACTTGTCATTTATAAACCTTTTTTCTTCTTCACTAAATGCAACTGCCATAACAACCTTCATACTGTATGACTGTTTTTGTGTATTCAGTCATATCTTATCATAAAAAAAGACTAGTTGTCAATCTTTAAACCCACCATTATCAAGACGATATATCACGAACTTATCCTTATCATTACTACCTTTAGAAACCATTATGTCACTAATCCTTCTAAACGGAGTACTGGTATTAAGAAAATCCAGATACTCACGATCCGGATAGTACAGTATCAAATCCATGGTTCTTCCATGTTTCTCAAATGAAAACAAAATATTCTGCACAACCTTTCTAAAAATCTGTACTGTAAACGGATTTAAAGAAATAAAAGCAGTTGTCCTTCTCCTCTATTCTATAATGCTGCGCAAGGCAACATAAAAACTCTACAGGAGCGGATATGTCTCCTGCTTTTAAATTGTAGCTATCCTTGTTCGCAAGAGCTTCTTCAAAAGTTATTCTATTTGCTTCAATGCCAACAACAGGCAGATTAAATCGGTCATGCAGATAAAATGCGACACGACCTCGGCCGCATCCAAAATCCACAACTTGATCAACTCCATTAAAATCATAATTTTCACATAGCACATCCAACGCCCTGTATGGGGTTGCCTCATACCTATGATACTGTATATTCACTCCAAGCCATTCTCTTGTTCCAACTGTCACTATTCCTAGAGCTTCATCTCGTTTTCTTTCATCCATTCCTGCTCCTTCATTTCGCTTATATAATCTTGCAGCCAAAAACGGTTGCATAAATAATACATAGTCTATTTCATTACAATAACCAGTTACATTATACAATTAACCCAGCTAATAATAAATCTGCGTTGGGATACATTGAAGAAAACCTAAAAAACCAAATAACTGCATTGGTGTAATCCATTTCGTATTTAATTTTCACCATTGGCAAATGGGCTGATACTTGTGGTAATATACTGTTTCAAATTGTTCCCTCTGTTATACTGACAGCATTCAGTCGTAGAAAATCCTTAAAATTAGAAGAACTACATTTTGAATTCCTGCCACTAAAAATAGTTTCAAGGTAAATATTAATACGTCATTTACTTTTCCAGCCGTAGCGGAAGTAATAATTTTTGACATTATTACAGAAGTATATAATGCAACCGGGATTGGTATAGTTTTTATCAAAAATTATATATTAAAAATCGTACCAATGCATGAACGAGTGAATAAAATGAATATTGAAATTTATAAAAGACAGATGTATAATATGTGATGAAAAAAGCGGGGTTAATTCATCGGTAGAATACTTGGTTCCCAACCAAGACAGGCGGGTTCGACTCCCGTACTCCGCTCCAAAAAAGATCTTGTTCGAACAAGAACAAGATCTTTTATTTTTCCCATAAATATTTGTAAAACCTTTACAAAAAGAGAGAATTGAATATATAATACACAAAACAGGCAAATTGACGGAGGTATATTATGAAACTCTCTAAACTATTGATTTTGCTTATGTGCGTCCTTATGCTCTTTGCAAGTTCATGTGATTCACAACCTGAATCAGATAATCCAACACCTGAACCTACAGAGACAGATATGCCCGAGGAAAAGAATACCATTCTATATCAACTGCCAACTCAAACACCACAGCAGATGATGTCTTATGTAATAATAACGAAAGACGAGTCCTGCATAGTAATTGATGGCGGAAATACAGGTGATGGCAATTATCTACTTAACTTCCTGAAAGAGAAGACAGGAAAAGAAAAACCTGAAATTGATGCATGGTTCTTCTCCCATGCCCATTCCGATCACGTCAATGCATTTATAGCTTTGGTGAATCAGAAGAAAGATGAGTTTGCAGTCAAGAAAATATATTACAACTTCCCAAGTAAAGAATTTGTAAGGACATTTGACAGCTCCTCTGTGATTGAAACAATGGACAATTTCCACGCCGCAGTTGAAAAGCTTGACAATACGGAAGTTATTATTCCCCAGGAGGGCGACAGGTTTGACATAGGTAGTGTTGAATTTGAAATTCTAATGGTTCAGGACGAAGAAGCAAACTTCATGAGGAATGGCAATGTTGTAAATAATAGCTGCATGATTTTTAGAATGAAAGTTGAGGAACAAACAGTCCTTTTCCTTGGGGATACCGGTGTTGAGCAGGGAATTATGCTGTTAGTAAAGCATCGGGACTATCTTAAGAGCGACATGGTTCAAATGGCACATCACGGACAGAACGGAGTTAACAAAAAGGTTTACGAAACCATCAATCCCAGCGTCTGCCTGTGGCCCACACCCGCCTGGCTATATAACAACGACAATGGCGGTGGTTATGATTCCGGCCCATGGCTTACAATTGAAGTAAGAGGTTGGATGGAGGAACTAGGTGTCAAACATCACTTTGTCGACAAAGACGGTCTACATGAAATTGTTTTTCCTTTTGAACTGGACTGAAATTATTAAGATAAGGCCTCCTGGTAATGGAGGCCACCTTTATTCATGCCGTAATGACTTGACAGGATCCAATGAGGATGCTCTTGCTGCAGGTATAAAGCTTGCCATCATGCTTATACCAACACTTATTAATATCCCTAATATAACATGGGGAAGATTAATTGCAACAAGCTTGGTACCAGTTATACGGTATAAAACAATGTTGGCAAAGCCACCTGTGACAACTGCAATCATTACACCAATTATTCCGCTGCTTAATCCAAGCAAGGTACCCTCAGAAAAAAAAATTCTTCTAATATCCGCCTCTCTTGCTCCTATTGCTCTTAAGATTCCAATTTCTTTTGTCCTCTCTACGACACTGATAAAAAGTACCACCATGATCATTATACCAGATACCACAAGTGACACAGCGGCTACTCCAGTAAGCCCAATAGTAACAGTCTTGATGAATGACATGACTCTATTCAGAGCAGAATCTCTGCTGTTTATATCAAAACCAAGTTTCTTTACCGCCAATTTTATATGTTTCACATAATTATTACTTCCCGCAGTCACATAGAGAATGTTAACCGAACACTCAACATCTTCATAATTGGCATATACAGTCTTGATTCTGGAAGCAGGACTTCCATCGTTTTCAATAATTCCGCTGATAACAAATGTCCTTTGCTCATCGTCATCCATTATCAACCCAACTTCCTTGCCAATCAAATAGTCATAATCCTTGTTCAACACATCAGCAACAGACTCGCTAATAAGTATCTCACCACTTCTTGGCATCCTTCCCTTCTTGAGGTCAAAAGAAGAACCCTTGTGGAGAGTTGACATAACCGCAATACTATCACTTCTTCCATCCACTTTTAAAATAGTGGACCCCGTTATTATACTTCCTTTTTCCACACTCTCTATCCCTGAAATGTCAAGTATATCTTCAACGTCCTCCTCAGTAAATGGCTCAAGATTTGCAAATGATGCAAACCTTCTTCCTGCAGAGCTATCCTTCCCCTGCTTTACCACCTCAATCATCAAAGGATTGGCTTGAGAGTACATCTGGCTGGATACAAAGTTCCCTATACCTCTTGAAAGAAACAAGAGTATAACGACTGAGAATATTCCTATTCCAGTGCCTAGAGAAACCAGTATATTTCTAAGCTTGTTCTTTCTTATGTTTTTATACGCAGCAGATAGGGAATGCAAAACACCATAGCCTTTTGAAGAAAAATGCCTTGTCCTGTTGTCAAAATGTCTTTCAGATGCTTTGCCACCATCTTCCGATACAATACCATATTCCAATCTAATAATTCTGTCACATTTTGCTGCCACTTTCTCAGAGTGGGTAACTACTAAAACCAGTTTGCCTTGCCGGGCTATGGACTTTAAGAGTTCAATAATTCTATCCGCATTATCCTTGTCAAGAGCTCCTGTTGGCTCATCCGCCAAAATTATATCAGGATCATTCATTAGAGCCCTTGCAATTGCCACTCTCTGCCTTTCTCCTCCGGACAAAGAATGCGGCATTTTATTCTCAAACCCAGCAAGCCCAAGCATGGAGAGCAGATTCAATGCTTTTCCTCTTTTTTCTTTTTTTGACATGGTAGTCATATCTGTGGGGACAAGTATATTTTCAATAACTGTATAACCAGGTATAAGGTTGAAGGACTGAAACACAAAACCAATATTCATCTTCCTGTACTCATCCAGCTCTTTTCCCTTTAAATCCTTTATGTTCCTCCCACTAATTTGCACACTGCCTTCATAATCCGAATCAAGGCCGCCAATTACATTCAAAAGAGTAGATTTCCCCGACCCGGATTCACCAACAACAGCAACAAGTTCCCCTTTATCCAAAGAGAGATTAACACCCTTGAGAACTTCCTGCACCTTTCCGCTACTTATTGTGTAATTCTTTTGCAGCTGGTCAATCTCAATCAAATCCATCATCAATCCTCCGTATTTCCATAAAATATGTTGGTTATGAACTCCTCAACTTCCTCCCATGCCTTGTTTGCATCCTCCAGTTCGGGAAACAGCATCTGGAACACATGAAACATGCCTGGATACGTTGTCTGGGTAACTAAAACACCTGCATCTTTAGCCTTTGCCGCAACCTTCAGTGTATCATTGAGGATTATCTCATCTCCACCTGCCTGCATCAGCATGGGTGGAAAATCATGATACTCTCCATATACAGGTGAGATGTATGGATTGTCCGCCCTTTCATTACCAACATATGCAGGCTTTCTTCTTTTGTAATTGAGATTTGTCCATGCCGACATGGTTATGAGTCCTGCAGGCATGGGCATATTATTATCCCTCAGGAAAAGTACTATTGCTAGTGCAAGGCCACCGCCTGCAGAATCCCCCACGATAATTATATTTTCGGCAGTAAACCCATTATCCAAAAGCCAGTTGTATGCAAGAAGAGCATCTTCCAGTGCTGCAGGATATGGATCTTTTGGAGCAACCCTGTAGTCCACTGTCAGCACTGCCGCTCCACTTATTCTCGCATACTGCACTGCCGCCCTTCTGTAGGTCATGCCGTTATCCTTAAGCGACCGTGTATATGCTCCGCCATGCAGCTGCAGTATTGCCTTGTCAGGATTAGCATCCTTTTTCACGACCCATTCCATAGCAATACCATCAACCTCAAATATTTCAAGCGTATAATCCTCAGGCATCTTGAAATTCTTGTTCAGCTCATTCAGCATCTCAATATTCTTGTTGTCCTCAAAATCAAATCTGCCTATTTTGTCCTTTATTCTTTTATACATAAAGAAAATGCCAATTGCAAAAACGAGTATAATTACCAATACAATTAATGATTTCTTCTTACTCATCATCCCAACTCTCTTCCAGCATTACCTTGTATGTTTCAGTCAGTTTTTCCACAAGCTCAATCAGTTTGTCCGTATCGGATTCTCCTAGAGAATCCACAATCCTTTCTGCAACAGCCAGAATTCTTCCGTTTGCTTGTTCCAAGGCTTTCCTTCCCTCATCTGTAAGCTCAATATTTATGTTTCTTCTGTCATCCTTATCTATCATCCGGGTAATATAGTTTCTTTTTTCAAGGTCATTCAAAATTCGGGTAATGGAAGGGCGTGACAATTCCAAAATTTCGGACAGCTCCGATGCTTTCAAGTATCCATCGTCCTTTGAAACATTTCTTAAAACTAAATATTCGCCCGTGGACAGATTCCCTTTGGCAAGCAGCTTGTTCAGCTGTTTTCTCATATTCAAAGTAGCGTATAAAAGATGTGCGCCTTTTAAAGTTTTCATGTTAACCTCCTTTGTTTTGATGTATAATAGTTTTGTATGTAAACTATTATACATCAAAACAATTAATGTGCCAAAAAAAAAGCAAGGCAATAAATACCCTGCTTTTTTATGTATAAATCACTATTAAAACTTTTTAAACCTGTCGCCAGGAACTCCGCAAATTGCGCACTTTTCTGGAACGTATTTCTCAATATTGCCGCATACAGGACAGAGATAATAGAAAACTTCTTCAGTCTGATCAATATTCTCAAGTGCTTCCTGATACAGTCTTGCATGCACTTCCTCAGCTCTCATTGCAAAATTGAAGATAGTTGCAGCTGCTTTGTTTCCAGCTTCCTGAGCTTCCTTCAAGAATGGAGGATACATCTCCTTGTACTCATATGTCTCTCCTGCTATTGCATCTTTCAAGTTATCTTCTGTTGAACGAAGCTTGCCAGCTATTTCAAACTGCTTTCTTGCATGGATTGCTTCTGCTTCAGCAGCTGCCCTGAATAGTTTTGCGGCATTAATTCTTCCTTCCTTTTCAGCCTGCTCTGCATATGCCAAGTACTTTCTGTTAGCTTGAGATTCTCCTGCAAATCCTTCCATTAGATTTTTAACTGTTCTGTTTTCTTCCATTTCTTCTTCCTCCTTCTTTTCATACAAAAGCTTTAACAATTTTTCCGCTGATTCTTTAGGGAATCCTTCCGGATTCTTTTCAATCAGCGACCCCAACAACTCTTTGGCATTATCACTTTGAGGAAGCATAAAGCCTGCCTCACGCACGATATCTTCTGCCATAATTCTGTTGGACTTCTCGATAGCTTTGGCAAGATTTCCAGGTAAACTGCTTGCCATGTTTTCCTGGGTTGCCTTGCTGCGCAAAAGTGCATTCATTGCACCAACAACGGTTTCTGTTTTTGGCTGCTGGGGCGGATATTCAAAAGGCACCATGGATATCGCACCTGATGGACAAGCATCTGCACAGTCGCCGCAGCCAATGCACTTTTCCACATCTATTATGCTATTTTCCGTATCCGTTGCACCAGTAGGACATACATACAAACACAAGCAATCTTTTGTGCACAAACGTATATTTCTTACTGCATATTTTTCAGACATATTCATACCTCCCCTCAACCAACCTTTTCAAACTTCCTGTTAGGAACTTTACATACAGGACAAACATCCGGCAGCTTGTCTCCTATGTAGACAAATCCGCAAATAGTACACACATGAACCTCAGCATTCTCAAGCATGGCATCTCCCTCTTTCATATATCGGGTGAGAATTGACTTGAGCATGCGGGTCACCTTTTCACTCCAGGTTAATGCACGCAAAGCACCCCTGTCTTTTTCTTCTGCAGCTACAGCATTTGCATTCGGCATACCCTCTGATAAATCCTTCTCCACCATTTCAAGCAGCTTGTCAAATCCTGGACTTTCATATGGAGCAGCAACCTTCTTGAAATATCCGGCCAGTTCCTTGAAAAGTTCCGATTCTTCCTGTTTGTACTGCTTTTCACATCCTCTGGCAAGATTTGAAAACAGCGCACTGAGTTCCAATGGAGAAAGCTCGTCAACTTCAGTTGATACCTCAATTAAAGGTACTTCTTTCTCTTCCTGTACAGGTGCTGCTTCGCCCTTCTTTACAAACTCCGACTTGGATGCTCCACATAACGGGCACACCCAATCTTCCGGCAGCTCATTCCACGGTTTTTCATTGGATTCTTCATATTCGTAACCGCATACAGAACATACATATTTGACCATCGTACAACCTCCTCATTAATATTTATATTTAATCCTAACTAAATATACAAAGCAAAAATACCCATGAAGAAATATATCTTCATGGGTTAACATAATCAAGGCAGGTTAAATCCTTCAGTCTCGGCAATGGCAGACCGATAATACTTCTATACAATTTCTGCTTCAATTTCTCAAACGAATACTTCACAAATATTGCTCCGTCCATTACATTTTTTATATAACTACAATACGATTTTACCTCATTTTCCGACAAAAGTCAATAACTTAATATAGTTACAATTTCACAGCATCCGGGTCTTCAGACAAACATATTTCAAGCAAAAGCTCCAATTCCTCCGTATGGTCATCACCAGGTTCCTCGTATTCCAAAAACTTTACAACATTCATTTCAAAACTATCAGCGCCGTATTTGTTCCAAAGTTCCTGAAGATGCTTGTTTGGATGAAGTTTTGCATTAAGCTTGAAATTATTGCTGTTGAAATCAACTCTCGTCTCCTTGGATATACCCAAAAACACATTTCCCGTTGCCTTGCACCTGTAAGATATTACACCCATCTCAGGTTTCCTGTTTTTATACATCTCAATCAATTCTTTTCTTCTTCCTTTATCCATATCATCACCTCATAGTTTACTTAATCAATCTTCCCGTACTAATTCCCTCAAGCACATCAACATTTTTGTAATGGTCAACTATTCCTATCAAATTCTTCATTTCTTCAGTCATGACCTTGTTCTTATGATACACAACACTAAAGAACCTGTCCCAGCCTTTATCCTCGTTTGTTATAACATGTATTTGACCGTTCTTTACCTCCTCTTCCACAAGCCTTACAGAAATAACTGCAAGAAACCCATTTTCAATAACGGATTTCTTGATGGCATCGGAACTGTTTCCTTCCAGTGCAATTCTAATAGGCATTCCTTTTTCCTGCATGTATCTTTCAAACAATTCCCTGGTTCCGCTTCCCTCTTCCCTCATTGCAAAACTTTCGCTCTTCAGCTCTTCAAGCTTTACCATATTCCTCTTTGCAAAAGGATGCTTTGTACTGCAAATGAGGACGAGAAAGTCATTTAGTTCAGGAATTGAAATCAAATCAGGACTTTTTACACTCCCCTCCACTATACCTATATCCAATTCAGACCTTAAAAGCTTTTCTTCTATATTCTTTGTATTGCTTACGTAAGAATATATCTCGGTATTGGGGTTGATTTCTCTTAAAGCATTTATGACATCCCCAAGGAGGCAGTCACCTACAGTGTGCGTTGCCCCAATCCTTATTCTTTTTAAATATGCATCCTGGAGCATGGCTTCTTCCATGTCGTCAAACATCTTTACCACATTCCTTGCATAAGAAAGAAGCTTTTCACCCATTTCGGTAATGTAAAGCTTTTTAGACAGCCTCTCAAACAATAGACCGCCATAATGTTCCTCCAGCTCTTTTATGGCCTGGCTTACTGTCGGCTGGGAGATATATAGATTTTCTGCAGCTGTACTCATTTTGCCGCTGTCCACAACCTCAATAAAAATCTTTAAATGCCTGATTGTCATAACATCACCTTTTTTCAACATCTATAGGTTTTACCTATGACTTTAATCAGATAATATCATTTTATTATTAATCTCACAAGTGATATATTTAAATAGAAGATAAATTCATTCTAAACAAAGAGGTGCATTTAATGAAAGTGCTTATAATTGGAGGAGTTGCCGCAGGCACCAAGGTCGCTGCAAAACTGAAACGTGATAATTTCGAGCTCGACGTCACAATACTGACAAAAAGTAAAGTTATATCCTACGCAGGATGTGGTCTTCCATACTACGTTGGAAACGTAATTCAGGAAGCAAACAAGCTAATCGTAAACACACCCGATAGTTTTCATAAACTTACAGGAGTTAATGTACTTGTCGAAACGGAAGTAACACAAGTAAATCCTGAAGAAAAATACGTGGAAGCCATTTGTTTGAAAACACAGGAAAAGATGCGCTGCGAGTACGACAAACTGGTAATAGCTCCGGGAGCTGAAGCTGTAAGACCAAACATCGAAGGAGCAGATCTTGATAACGTATTCTTTATGAGAACTCCCGAGGACGCATATGTGCTGAGAGATGCCATTGAAACAGGAAACATCAAAAGGGCGGTAATAGTCGGCGGAGGATATGTAGGCCTTGAGATTGCAGAAAACCTGAATTCACAAGGGGTTAGAGCTGTGGTTATTGACATGGCAAAACACATCCTGCCAGGCTTTGATGATGAAATTTCAGAGTATGTAGAAAACCACCTTGCAGAACAAGGTATTCCAATCCTCACAGAAATAAGACTTGAAGCCATACTAGGTGATGGAAAAGTAGAAAAGATTAAAACAGACAGAAGAGCCATGAAGGCAGACGCTGTCATTCTCTGCGTTGGCATAAAAGCAAATACTGAGTATCTGAAAGATTCAGACATTGATTTAATGCCCAACAAGACAGTGAAAGTAAATGAGTATCTGGAAACAAACGTAAAAGATATTTATGCAGTAGGCGACTGCGCCACAGTAATAAACAGGGTAACAAACAAACCTTATTGGTCGCCCATGGGTTCTACTGCAAACATTGCAGGCCGCATCGCTGCCAAAAACATTGCTGGAAAGAAAAAAGCATATCCAGGAGTATTGGGTACTTCTGTTGTGCAGCTGCCAGAGCTTAATGCCGGAAGAACAGGACTGACAGAAAAAGAAGCAAATGAAAATGGATACAATGCAGAAAGTGTTGTAACTGTTGTGGATGACAAAGCCCACTACTATCCTGACGCTTCATCCTTTATTGTAAAGATGATAGCAGACAAGGATACGAAGAAATTATTGGGACTGCAGGTTTTGGGTAAAGGACAGGTTGACAAGATGGTTGATATTGCGGTAGCTGCAATAACCATGGGAGCAACCCTTGAGGATGTTGAGAACATGGATCTGGCATACGCACCTCCTTTCTCAACAGCAATACATCCTTTCTCTCACACTGTAAACATACTTTTAAATAAATTGAATGGAGAATTTGAAACTGTCACACCTGCAGATTTTTCTAAAGAAAAGGCGGAAGGTTTTAAGTTAATCGACGCATCCTTAAGTCCAAGTATCGATGGCGCACAGTACTTGGATTTGGCAAAGATAAAAGGAGAAGTGGATGGTCTTGGACGAGATGAAAAACTTCTTCTGGTATGTGCAAAAGGGAAAAGAGCATACATGCTTCAAAAGAGACTCAAACATTTTGGATATACAAACACAAAAGTGCTTGAAGGCGGAACAACATTTAATGATTTGGAATAAAATTATGGAGGTTTTAAGATTATGGGATTAACAATAACTGCGGAAGATGAAAAAAGAGTAAAAGCTTTGGGATTTTTACGCAACAAAGGAACAAACAACTTTTCAGGAAGAATTATAACTGTAAACGGAAAAATAACTGCAGCTCAAAACAAATGCATAGCTGAAGCTGCCGAATTGTACGGCAATGGAATAGTTACCTTTACCACAAGACTTACAGTGGAAGTACAAGGTATTCCTTATGACAAAATCGAAGACTTCAGAACGTACATTGCAAAAGAAGGTCTTGTAACTGGTGGTACTGGTTCAAAGGTAAGACCCATAGTGTCCTGCAAAGGCACCACCTGCCAGTACGGACTTATTGACACTTTTGGATTGTCTGAAGAAATACACGAAAAATTCTACAACGGATATTCCAATGTAAGGCTTCCTCACAAGTTCAAGATAGGTGTAGGCGGTTGTCCCAACAACTGCATAAAGCCTGAATTAAACGACTTGGGCATCGTAGGACAGCTCATTCCTAACTTTGATGAAGACTTCTGCAACGGATGCAAGAAGTGCCCTGTGGAAGACGTATGTCCAATCAATGCTGCAAAGGTATCGGAGGGTATTCTCCACATTGACGAGAACGAATGCAACAACTGTGGACGCTGCGTTGAAAAATGTCCCTTTGACACTATTGAAGACGGTACTGTCGGCTACAAGGTGTACATAGGCGGAAGATGGGGAAAACGTGTTGCTCACGGAATACCTCTTGGAAAGATCTTTACAGATAAAGAAGAGGTTATGAGTGTAATTGAAAAAACCATACTTTTATATAGAGAACAAGGCAAGACAGGAGAACGTCTGTCAGAAACCATCGAAAGACTTGGTTTTGAAAATGTGGAAGCTCAAATACTCTCCAATGAAATACTTGACAGAAAGCAGGAAATACTTGAAGCAAATCTGCATTTGACAGGCGGCGCTACCTGCTAATAACCCCCTAAAAGAAAAACTTTCATCGCATGATGAAAGTTTTTTCTTTAGTTCAAACAGAAAACATACTGTATTTCATTCTTTCCAACCATAACTTGAGAAGAAGTTATACCAAACACTTCGTCAATCAATTTGCTTTCAAAAACATTTTGAGGAGTGTCACAGCAAACTATCTTTCCTTCATGCATTAAACACACCTTGCCTGAATAAGTTAAAGCACTGTTAAGGTCATGCAAAACCATTACAACGGTTTTCCCCATATCCTTCAACTTCCTTATCATTTCCAATATCTCCAGCTGGTGATTTATGTCCAAATACGTAGTCGGCTCATCCAAAAACACAATATCCGTATCCTGCGCAAGAACCATAGCCAGGTACACCTTCTGCCTTTGGCCTCCTGAAAGTTCAAGCACATTCCTATCCGCTACATCGCAAAGACCCATTGTAAATATAGCTTCATTCACAATGTCTTTGTCCTTCTTCTGAGGCGTGCGTGAAAAACCAAGATAAGGGTATCTACCGTGCAGAACCAAATTGAACACAGTAATATTGGGAACTGTCCTAATCTGCGGGAGAAAGGACACTTTCTTTGCCAGTTCCTTTGGTGGTATTTCTGAAACATCCTCTCCATGAATACTTACCTTTCCGCTAAAAGGTTTTAGTACATTGGCAGCGGTTCTAAGCAAGGTAGTCTTTCCGCAGCCATTCTTCCCAATTATGCTGGTTATCGTTCCTTCTTCAAATTCAATATTAATATCCTTGACAACTGCTGTCTTTTCGTAGCCTGCAGTTACATTCTCAAGTTTAATCATAAAGCCGTCCTCTCCTGCGACTTATTAATAGATAGATAAAGAATGGCCCTCCCAAAAACGACATGATAATTCCCACAGGAATCTCAAAAGGAGCAAAAAGAACCCTTGCCAAAAGATCACACAGCAATGTGAACAAACCACCCAGCAAAGCAGACACAGGTATCAGTATTCTGTTGTCATATCCAACAATTATTCTTGATACGTGGGGAACAATAAGTCCGACGAATCCCAAAAGACCTGCAAAACTTATGGCGCTGCCGGAAAGAAGAGCTGCCAGGATTAAAAACAAAAATCTGATTCTTGAAACTTTCATACCTAGTGACTTTGCACTTTCATCTCCCAGCGCCAATACATTCATGTCGTAACTAAGTATCAAAGAGAGTATTAATGCAATAGCTATAAAAATTCCTGCAAAACCCAGCTTCTCCATTGTCACTCCTGACAAACCTCCAATTAAAAAAGCCGTCCTTTCTATGGAAACATCGGGTTTCAAAGTAAGGACTGTATCCGTTATCGCCCCTATAAAGCTGGATACCGCAACTCCTGACAGAACTATCGCCATTCTGGATGCACCTGTTTTCCTGGCTATGAAATATACCATCAAAACCGCCAAGAGAGCACCCAAAAAAGCGGCAATGGTTGTGTAATATATGCTGGCAGGAAAGAAGGCAGCTATCAAAACAGTAAACAGACCTGCACCGGAATTTACACCAATTATGCTGGGACTTGCAAGGGAGTTGTTCAAAACAGACTGGAGAATAGTTCCTGAAACAGCCAAGGCACAGCCTGCAAGAACTGCAGCCAGAGTCCTTGGTATTCTTACAAAACTTACAATCCTGTAGGTTTTGGAAGTTACATCTCCTTTACGTATGGCTTCAATTATCTCAGAAATGGGTATTCTTGTAGATCCAATGCTTATGCTAAGCAAAATACCAGCAATTAATAAAACAACAAGGAGAGCTACAACCATCAAGTTATAGCTCCTCTTGTTTTTACTCAAACTTTTCAGGGTAGAGAATTTTCGCAACGTATTCATAGCTTTCACCCCATCTCGCATTTGGCTTGTAGTGGAACAAATCCTTTGGCAGCACAATGAATCTGTCATTCTTGA
Source organism: Clostridiaceae bacterium (assembly GCA_012522035.1). Lineage (GTDB taxonomy): Bacteria > Bacillota > Clostridia > UBA1212 > DUPL01 > DUPL01. Next base: position 2,189 of record JAAYLF010000307.1, on the reverse strand, counting down.
CAGCTTGCAGCTCGCTCCAAGCAGGGTTCTTCTCCACCCTCTCCTTCAACGCCTTCAGCGCCTTTTCAGTATCACCCATGGTAACTACAAATATGTACTCAGGATCTTCCTGTATGATTACTTCCATACTTAAGTCTTCAAGGAGAGAATTGTGTTTCGAAGCAATGTTTACAGTACCAAGGTCGTTTAGAATTCTGCATGCGTTGTTGTCATCATTCTTTGCCTTTGCACCACTGGAGAACGCTCTGATAAACAACATGTCAGGATTCTTTGTCTTGTCTATTTTGGCAAGTATGTCATCTATCTGTTTCTTTACATCAAGACCATTTTTCTTATACAACTCCTTGTCACCTGTTATGTCGGTGCATATGTCCAGCATGGAAAGATAGTCTTCGAAATGTGCCACTTTGAAGGATGCGAAAGGTATGTCTACCTTTTCAAGAATTACTGATGTACTTACATGCCTCTCTATATCCGGAGAAAGCAGTACAAAATCAGGAGAAACATCCAGTATTTCTTCCACATTGGGCTCTTTTATCGTGCCAACAATCCTGGTCCCCTCAGGCACATCCATACCCCTCTCGGTTATGACATCATTAGTTACACCAACAAGCTCGCCACCTGCAAGCATCCAGGTTTCATCATAGGAACCAACAAGAGAAACAACCCTTTGAGGCTTGTCTTTCAGATTGACAGTATTATCTAATGAGTCCGTGAAGGTATAGTAATATTCCACGTCTTCTTTTCCATTATTTGCCACGCACCCTGTAAGATATGCAATTGCCAGAAGTACAAAGAATAAAAGCCACACTGTTTTTACTTTTTTATTATCAACAACCATCCTATCATCCTTAATATATTTTTCCTCTACAATAATCATATAACTTAACAAATGTATTGTAAAATATGATTGTTTGATAGTTGTAATAGGTTTTACCTATATGTTTGTGATAGTATGGTTGTCTGTAAAGAAATATGCGAGGAGGTTTAAATGGAATTCTCATAACCATGATGCTGAAGAAAAGATCGATTGAGAAATAACGGTTTGGAGGAAATGAGCACCGGAATTTGTCCCCGGTGCTATCAGAACTACAAACCTATTTTAAGACTTGTAGCAGACCTCGTTGTAGAGTCTGAAAAACTATGGCTGTCCATATTGAATTAGAACAGCCATCCTCAATAACTTTTTGCCAGGAAATCAACAATATCCTTTGCTTTTGGAGGACATCCCTTTACACATTTGGCAAAACGCGACGTGCATATACCTATACCTATTCCATCAAGCGTTTTGTCCTTAAACCCTTGTCCAATATATATTTTCTCCTCAAGTTTATTCAAAAGATTCTTGTCATCAAGCCTCTCCAGTGCATAAACAAGACTTCCGTAACACGCCGAGCAGGCACTGTCTTCAACAACATTTCGTACCAAATGCTGCACTCTTCTTGTTGGCCTAAACTTTCTTTTGCCAGTATCCTTGTTCAGCTCAACAATATCCATATTTGCAAGATTTGTTGTACCTACACCAATATCCTCAGCCATACCAATATACGGAATTTCACCAATATCAAAACCTAACAACTCAGCGGCATATGCATCAACAAGCACAGGGTCTTTTCCTGCAATGATTCTATTCATTTGAACAGGGTTTCCACCCTCTTCAAAGTTTAGATCTCCATTCATTCCGTCAACTATTACCAGGTTTTGCTTCAACATTTTGCTTAGATAAGCAATTGGCTTGTGCAAACCCATGGTATGAAATCTTCTTTTCTCTGTGTTCGGTATGCACCCTTTCATATTCTTCAACGCACATGTAAGATTGGTTTGACAGTGTCCCTTAAGCACGGGAACATTTATGAGATAATCAACATTTACGGCATAATTGCATATGTTAATCCTCACACCACCATACTCAAATTCCGAATAAGTATCCCTTTGCAGATCAATAAGCGGGACATTATATTCCTTCGATATCTTTTCATATCCACAAACCTTGAACGCTTCACGGGTTCTGTCGCCTACCCAGGAACCTTCCATGATCACGATGTTCATATGTCCTTTTAATTGCAGGTATTCAATTAAGCCTTCCACTATTGCCGGTGTGGTTGTTGCGCCTGAACTTGACGGCTTTGCCAACACAAGATTCGGCTTGATTCCAACAAGAGCATCCCTTTCTATATCCTTTTCAGGCT
>JAAYLF010000306.1 GCA_012522035.1 Clostridiaceae bacterium | reverse complement strand
GCTCATAAATTTCAAAAGAACCGTATACAGGCGATGAATACGGAGGCCCTTGTACCTGGTTGATGTTAGGACCTCTTTCGTAAACAATCATTCTGCCGTTGCCTATGGCATGGATGCTTCCGTCATCCACTTTTCTGCTGCACCAGTATCGCATTTTCATCCTTCTCCTTACTGCAATCTCTGAAGATAATAGAGAATAGCCTCGACATTAATGCTGCTTTCCCACGGCCTGCATCTGCAGTTGAAAGGAACCTTGTTGTCATAGTATTCCACCCAGGCTCCCGTTCCGTCCACTATATCCAGCATTACCTTAAGCACCTCTTCCTTGAGAGGATCCTCAAGATATGCAAGGTTGTAAAGAAGGAGTCCAAAATCGTATCCCAAGGAACGGGTTCCTTCAGAATGGGATGGAATATATCCTTTCTCCTTGAAGAGGCAGGCAAAAAAGTCCGCATTCTTTCTGATCTCTTCCTTTGTGAACAAGTCGCTGTCGTAGTAGACAGGCAAAAGTCCAGTGGAACCCAGGATATATCTCTTATTCGGATCGTGAACTTCCTCAATTTCCTCATTCAGGCAGTTTTGACATCTGTAATAGCCGTGCTCGCCAAGCTCCAACCATGTATACGGAGCACCTCTTTGCTTTAACAGATCCACGTCACAGAATCCTTTGTGGAATCTCGGTTTTACAAAACCCTTTTCCCTCTCCGGATTGTTTCCATGAATAACTCCGTCAATTACAAAGTTCTCCTTGTACAAATCCCGAGCTTCCTTGACAAAACCTTCAAACTTCTTAAGTTCCTCCTCGTCAAGAAACCCTTCTGCTTTTGCAAACTCGATAAAACGCCTTCCGCCTTCTATGAACAGAAGAGTGGATTCGGCAGAACCATGATAAAGAAACGATCTGGGAAACACCCATCCTGCAATATATGTTTCGTCTCCGCTGAAGCTGGTCATGCCTTTTACAAGATGCGGAAGCTGCACGCAAAATGCCCATTTTACCATGTCGAAAATTCTAAGAAGAAAATCCTTGTCTTTGGTTGCATTGTAATAGTACATGGCACAATAAACTATGTAAGCCGGCACTTCCACCTCGTCATTGGGAAAAAGCAGCCTGTCCCGTTCATGTCCCATGCTGTCGGCATTCACCACAGTGCCAAACAGTTTCCACTTCCTGTACCAGAATTCCAGCACATTTCTGCCCTCTTCCACATACCCTGATTTGACAAGGGAACGCATGGTGCCTGCCATGTCTCTGACATATGCCATTGGGTAAAAATGACCTGCCAATATTCCTCCGGTGCGGGCGGTCTGGCATTTTGTAAGGACGGCAACACTTTCCAACACATCCTTTATTCTCTTTTCCTCAGGATGCCCCTGTGGAACAAGATTTGCCGCCTTGTCTCCCTTCCTCAAGTATTCATCTAAAAAAGTCCCTGCTTCTCTTTTCAATGTCTGCGCCTGAGAAGTAGAAATCAAGATGCTTCTCAATTTCACCTGGCACGGCGGATATAAAGGCTACTTTGCCACTGCCGCCATCAAAAACAAGGGAGTTGTCTTCTTCCATGTATCTTACATCGCCATCCCATACCACATACATCCTAAT
>JAAYLF010000305.1 GCA_012522035.1 Clostridiaceae bacterium | reverse complement strand
TCGTATAAAACTCTATGCCCACTCTATGTAACTCTTCCTTAACTGTATCCAAATCGTGATCAAAACCATGGAGGTTTACATAATTCATTACTCTCTCGAAAAAACCACCCGGCTGCTCACTCAACTTTATATCCTTGTTTGGCTCAAAGCTAAAAGTCTTGGCGGCATATATCTCAAGGTTGCGCCAGTAATACAACGAATCCAACAATGTTCCATCCATGACAAAAACTGATGCTTGTGCGTCAATACTTGTTTTCATATTCATCCCCTTGTCTTTTGTTACGAATATAGTATAGCATTTTTGAAACGGCTAGACAAACATACAGTACATGAGTTTTTTATGGAAAGTTTTTGATAAACGTATTTATTATAATTTAATGATATTTTAATATTTGTTTGATATAATTATTGTACTTGTGAATTGTCACAACGTTTATGTTATTATTTATGAAAGCGGGCGTAAAATGCTAAAGAAAAGTAATGAAGTAGATGTTACCAAAGGTAATTTGCTTATGAATATTTTCATTTTTTCATTGCCAATTATGGCAATGAACATTTTGCAGCTGTTGTTTAATGCTGCAGACATGATTGTGGTAGGACGTTTTGCAGGAGTCGAACCATTTGCTGCCGTTGGTTCCACCGGACCTCTCATAAACCTCATTATCAACCTTTTCATGGGTTTGTCAGTAGGTACTGTTGTAGTGGTTTCCCAGGATTTCGGTGCCGGAGATTTCAAGGGTGTAGTTGACTCAGTACATACATCCATCCTGTTCAGTATCATACTCGGTATTTTTGTCATGATCCTGGGACTTTTTATCTACGAATCCCTACTGATACAAATGGGAACCCCAATAGAGATACTTCCACTTGCTTCCTTGTATATGAAAATATACTTCCTGGGTTTGCCTGCCGCCATGGTATACAACTTCTGCGCGTCAATATTGAGAGCGGTTGGAGACAGCAAGAACCCCATGTATTTTCTTGTAATAGGAGGAGTAGTCAATGTAATACTAAACCTCTTGTTCATTATTGTCTTCCATTTGAGTGTTGCAGGTGTTGCCATCGCCACCGTTATTTCCCAGTATCTGTCCATGATTTTAATTCTTGTTTTTCTGAACAGGCACGAAGGGCACATACGCTTTAAACCAAAGAATTTGCGTCTTGAAGGTAAAAAGCTTGTTCAGATTTTCAGAATTGGATTTCCAGCCGGAATGCAGGGACTTTTGTTTTCCATATCAAACACGGTCGTACAGTCTTCAATAAACTCATTTGGAACAACCACCATTGCTGCAAACACAGCAGCTCAAAACGTGGAAGGATTCGTTGCTACAACCACCAACGCCTATTACAATGCAGCAATAACGTTTACGGGACAAAGCATGGGAGCAAAGAAATACGACAAGATCGATTCCGTTGCAAAGGTATGTACCGCCTTGATTTTCGCTACCTGGCTCATACTAGGAAGCCTGGTCATCATATTCGGGAAACCGCTTCTAAGCATATTCAACTCAGATCCTGAAGTACTAAAGCTTGGAATGCAGCGAATAATAGTTATGATGAGCCTATACTTCACCTGCGCTTTCATGAACGTTTTCCCTGGAATAACCCGAGGCATGGGCTATTCCATCCTTCCTATGCTCTGCACGCTGGTAGGTGCATGCCTTTTAAGAATAGTATGGATATATACTGTTTTCAAATTGTATCCAACCATAACCGTTCTTTATCTTTGCTATCCCGTCACCTGGTCAATTGCAGGCCTTGGGCAGGTATTAATATATTTCTATGCTCGTAAAAGAATAAGAAAAAAAGAATATGCAGAGTCAACAACATAAAAATGAAGACAGACTGAATATTCAGTCTGTCTTTTTTATTCCGCTAGTTTCTTTGCTATCAACGAAAGTCCAATCTGATGGTGTTCCTTAATATCCGAAGGAAGTTTTCTTGAGACATTTGTTTCAATCGACAGCCATCCGTCATATCCTATTTCATGCAACGCCTTGTTGAAATCATCCCAGTCAATAACTCCATAGTATGGCAGCCAGTGCAGATCCATCTTCCCGTTATTATCATGCACATGCAATACTTTCAAATATTTACCTGTCAACCTGACAGCATCCGCGGGAGACTCTCCAAAAACCGCACAATGACCAGTATCAATACACACTTGCATGTATTCACTGTTTATGGTTTTCACAAACTCCAGTATTTCTGTTGGTCTTGATAGCGACAGCTGAGTCATGGGCATATTCTCAAGGCATATAACTACACCATGCTCTTTTGCTGTAGGAAGCAAAGCACTCATGAACTCGTAGTTCATTTCAAGCAGTTTTTCAGGTTCAGGATCCTTGTCAGCACCATAGGGCATGATGGGATGTATAACAAAACACCTGCAGCCGAGCAAAGATGTACCCCAAATCGATTTTTTCATTTTCTCTATACGTTCTGCCCTATCCTCTTCCGTG
>JAAYLF010000304.1 GCA_012522035.1 Clostridiaceae bacterium | reverse complement strand
CTTGATAATCATACAGAATCCAGCCCTTTATGGAGTCATTGCTGCCCTCTTCAAAACCAGTATGCTTAAGATTGGTTTTGGTACATCCTGCAAGATATATGATTACAAACAAACAAATTGCGACAAAAGCAACAATCCGACTAATTCTTCTCTTCATTGTCCACACTCCACTCTTCAATATCGCTTCTCTTGGATCGCACCATTCTCATTCTAATACTTTCAATAAATCCACCACTAACCGGCTCAATCGCCTCTTCTGTTTTTTCCTTCCACAACTTATGACTATCACCTTTAAACATTTTCATTGTATGCATCACCGCAAAGACAAGCAGCAATATGGAGCATGCCACGTTAATAAATGCCAATGTTCCTCTGAAAGGTGTCAGGTCAGGCCAGTTGAAATGCTTGTACTTGCTGTCAGAACCTCCTACTGTCAGGTCTGTCATGATTTCCATAACAATCAGGAAGTTCACTCCGGAAGTAACTGCAAAGAGATAAAGCAGCCACTTGTTGTTCAAATATATCAACGCAATCAACATGAGTGCAATAATCGGGAAAAAATATCTTTCGTGCATTCTAGGTCCGAAGTTAACCACAAGGTATACAAGTACTGCGGACATAAGATAAGGAACAGACTTTTCCTTTTTGTTAATCTGATATATCACCCATGTTATAACCGATGCGGCGACAATTGCCAGCATGCCCCAGGTAAACAAAGACCATCCAAAAACTGAAGGAGTGCTGTCTCTAACCCAGTTGTTTCCTTTAAGGAAATGATAGTTTAATGCGTTTACAGTAATGTATTTATAATGATCGGCTGTTCCAATAAACAGATCATATATGTTTATCCCATAAGGAAATGCTATCAAAAGAAAAGTCACAATAAATGAACAAAGCGTTTTCACAAAATGCAGCAGCTTTTCTGCAACTGACTCCTTTGAAACTGTAAAATTCTTAACCAGTGCATAGAAAAGTATCGGGGAAATGAACAGTGCCTGAGGTTTCAACATAACACCCACCGCAAGCCATGCTCCTGCCGTTGCGTACTTTTCCTGTGTAATGTAATAAATGCACAACACCATTGCCAAGGTCAGCACGGAGTCAACCTGTCCCCAGGCTGCCGAGTCAATAAGAACGACAGGGTTGAACAACCATGCACAAACCAGGAAAATAGTCCATTTGCTGGTCAGCTTTTTTTCAGCCAGTTTGTATATAATGTATGCAATAGCAATATCACACAAAATTGCTGGCATTTTTATAAGCATTCTACCCAGAAGCGTACCGTAAGCATTGAAAAGATTCATAACCTTCCCAACCAGCATGAGAATTGTCATATATCCGGGTGGATAATCTATGCCCTGCACCTGGTTATATATATCAAAATTGTGTTTCGCAGCATTCGTTGCCCAATAGGAGAATAGATTTACATCTATGGAACACTGCGGTGCGGTTATGGACAGAAAAAGTCTCAAGAAAAGACCTATGAATAAAAGCAGCACAACTTTTTGCAGGGTAGACAGCCCTTCGTGCACCGCATCTTCATGCCTCGTTACATACCTGTAGTAAACGATAAAGACTATGGCGCTGAAAAAGGTAAGCAAACCAGCCACCTTCATGGGGTCTGTATATATGGGAGGAAACTCTTGTTTTGTAGAAGTCTCCTTGTAAAGAGCTGTTACCTCTGCACCTACAGGAAGCGAGTCCAGCTCCTCCACCATGAAGTCGTCAAAATATGCTTTACCGGTATTTGTTCCTCCATATCCTCCCAGACGCAGGAAAACAGTAAAGGAAGTCTGGGAGGAACCGGTCATGCCGTAAAACTCCACATATGTCCAATCCTGCGTCCCATAGATATTGCCATTTACCTCAAAGAGATCCTTTATTGAGAGATTCGCCCCTTTTGCGTTCTCATCCGTATAGGAGACCTTGTCAGTTTTAATGTACGCAGAAATCCTGTAATAAGTGTTTTTCTTGGCTTTTACGGTATATGCATATCTTGCGTCATTCTCCGTTGTACACTCCACAACAAGACAGCCGCTCCCGTCCTTTCCCTCGTTTTCACTCCAGTAAAATTTGGCTTCATCTATTTTATAGGCATCTTCAACAAAGTCATCATTATCCTTTGTGTTGAAGTCTGCAGATACGATGATTTTGCTGGCCGCATATGAAAACAAAGGAAAAGCGAAAATAAACAGTATAAGCAATATGGCAAGAAATTTTTTTTGCATATTTCCTCCTATGAACTATCCAATTAACGCACTCAGTTTTCTCACATTCTCTCCAAACACTTTTAGTGCATCTTCTATTGGATCAGGTTTTGACAAATCAACACCTGCAAGTTTTAGCTGCTCTATTGGATAATTATTTCCTCCACTCTTAAGAAGATTCAAATATTTGTCAACAAGAGTTTTGTCTCCACTCAGGATGTTGTTTGCAAAAGCCGCCGCAGCAGAGAACCCAGTGGAATACTTGTAAACATAGAAGGATGAATAGAAATGAGGAATACGTGCCCATTCCATTTCAATTTCCTTGTCCACTACCACTGCAGGACTAAAATACTTGAGGTTGAGGTCATAGTAAAGCTTGCACAGAGTTTCCTGGGTCAAGGCTTGTCCTGATTCATAAAGAGCATGGATATCCCTTTCAAAGTGGGCAAACATTACCTGTCTGTATACGGTTCCTCTGAACTCCTCAAGATAGTGGTTAATCAGGTATGCCTTGATGGTTTCATCATCAGTATTCTTCATAAGGTAATCTATAAGGAGATTTTCATTGACTGTCGAGGCAACTTCCGCAACAAAAATCTTGTATCTTGCGTATACGAAAGGCTGATGCTTGTTGCTTAAATAGGAGTGCATTGCATGTCCCAGTTCATGGGCCAGTGTGAAAACATCGTTCAAGGTGCCCTGCCAGTTAAGAAGCACAAAGGGATGTACTCCATAGCAGCTTATTGAATACGCACCGGATCTCTTGCCCACATTCTCATACACATCAATCCAGCCTTCGTCAAAGCTTTTCTTTACCAGATTCAGATAATCCTCACCCATGGGTTTAAGGGCTTCAAGAACAATCTCTTTTCCTTCTTCAAAAGTGTATTTCTTTTGAGGAACCTTAACAATAGGAGCGTAAATGTCATACATGTGAATCTCATCAAGACCCAGGGCTTTCTTTTTCAGCTCCATATACTCCTGATACTTGTCCAAATTATTTTCAACAGTCTCAATCAGGTTGTTGTATACGTCAGTCTTTACAAAATCATTATCCAGATACATTTCTATGCAGGAGTTGTAATTTCTCGCTCTTGCAACATATCTGTTGGACTTGATCTGTCCAGCAAGACAAGCTGCCAAAGTGTTTCTCCACTTGCCATATGTTTCATACAGTGCCTTAAAGGCGCCCATTCTGACTTCCCTGTTTTCAGACATCAGGAAGGAAACATATCTTGCCTGTGTAAGCTCCTTCATTTTACCATCTTCATCCTTGACTTCAGGGAACTTCAAGTCGGCATTGTTAAACATGGAAAACACATTGTCTGCAGTATCAATTGCATCACCGGACAGAGCCATGATTCTCTCTTCCGCTTCTGACAGAATATGAGGCTTCTTCCTCATTATCTCATCTATTTTAAACTTGTACAGAGACAAGCCCTCGGTGTTTTCAACAAAGGCGTCAATCCTATCCTTGTCCATTGCCAAAAGCTCTGGTTCAAAGAAAGACAAAGCAGCATTTATGTCTGTAAACAAAGCGCTGCATCTATCATACATCATCTGATAAGAGCTTTCTCTTGTATCTTCATCACGACGCATGATTGCATAAACAATCATTTTCTCAAGCAGTTGGGAAACCTCATCGCTTTTTTTCAAAAATTCAAGCAATTGTTCTCCGCTTTCACTTATTTTCCCTTTAAATGAAGCTAGCAAATCAATTGTATTCTTTACCTTTTCAAAATCTTCTTCCCAAAGATTATCATCGGCATAAATGTCTTGAACCCTCCATTTATACCCGTCATCAATCTCAGATCTCTCGAGCAATTTATCAGTATTCATAAGTGCCTCCTACACGTTTTATACTTAAATTCAATGCATTATATCATACAATAACTGACATATGCAATTTAATTTGCTAAAACAGGACTTTGGATACTCCTCTTATTGGATTTCCATTACATATGTCTACCAAACCCTGAGCCTTCTTGAATGTAAGGGTGCCGTTACCAAGCAGCACCAGCTTCCTCAAAGGAGTATTATGAAACATGTCGAGATTTAAAGCAAAAACGGGATTCGCATCATCAAGACCCATCCTGCTTTTCGCCCGTTTGTAGCACCATTGATAAAGCCTTCTTCCTGCAGGTGAATCCAAAAGCTCGTTAATTGTGGAATCAAGGGTGTATGAATCCCTGTTTTCCACTTCCTGAAACTCCGCTCTCTTCTCAGGAATTGACAAATCCCTCTCTATAGGATTGTCCCCTTCTATATATGTGGTTATACTTAATTTTACATCCTGCTCGGATGCGCATATATGGAAAGTGTAGTCTCCTGAAAAAATAGTTTCACATTTTTTCTCCTTGTCGTATATTGAAAGATCCTGTCTTGTCACCCTGAAAGTTACTTTCTTTTTCTCGCCCGGGGCAAGACCAGGCTTGCAAAATCCTACAAGCCTTTTATACGACCTGTTTATTTCAGCGTAAAGAAATACAACCTCCTTGCCGTGCACCTCACCCGTGTTTTCGAGGATAAAACTAATCAAACAAGCATCATCATCGCACTCCATATATATGTTGCTGTACTCAAATCTAGTGTATGACAAGCCATGGCCAAAGGGAAACAGCCCAGGATATGCACAAGACAATTTTCCTGACGGATTCACAATACCAAACAAAAGGTTTGCAATAGCAGATCCAAAAGCTTCTCCCGGAATCTTTGCGTCAACCACCGCCTTTACCTTGTCAATCCAGGGCATGTTGATGCATGTGGGAGAATTCACCACCACTATAATATTCTTGTTGTACTGTACAATTGAGTCTATCAAATCCACCTGGTTTGCAGGCAGCTCAAGGCTTTCAAAATCACTGTATTCGCTGACTTGAGACTCGTCAAACCCAAGAAACACAACAACTGCCTTTGCTTCCATAACAGTTCTTAACGCCTCGTAAACAAGCTCATTACGTACTTCCTTGGTGTTTCTGTCATAACCTTCCGAATGTAGAATATTGCTGCCTGTAAAGTTTGGAGACACCTCTCTCATGCAGAAAAGCGGGTCGTCAATTATGCTTACAGGTACATAGGAAGAACCTGCAACCTGTATCATTGGATATTGCGAATTGCCAATCACTGCAATTTTATCATTTGGATCAAGAGGCAGTATGTCATCCTCGTTATTGAGAAGGCATATTGATTCTTCTGCAATCTTTTCAGCCAGTTTGTGGTTGTATGTCCTGTCGTACTGGTAGCCATTAACCCTGTTCTTTTTGGTTATGTCAATAAAATTCAAAATGTCCAAAACCATTGAATCAACAACTTGAATATCAAGCAAATTCTGTTCGACAGCATCCAAAATTTCATCATCAAAACAGCCGGATCCAGGCAGTTCAATATGTATCCCCGACATTAAAGATTCCATTCGGTCCAGAATTCCGCCCCATTCGCTGAGAATGATGCCTTTGAATGAATATTCTTTATTTAACATTTTCAACATTGGACTGGTGTATAGTTGTGTATCATTAATAACTTGAGAATTTACCATTATTCCTAACGGTTGTGTTTTGGTTATGACTGTTTTGAATGGTTTTAGATATCTTTCGTGCAAGTAAAAATCATCTATATGTATATTTTTATATTGCTTTTCTCCTGAATAAATGACAAAGTCGGAAAGAATTGCCCCTATTCCATAGGTTTGAAG
>JAAYLF010000003.1 GCA_012522035.1 Clostridiaceae bacterium | reverse complement strand
TGTTTAATGTAAAGGTTGCATTTTTTATTCTATTGGCGTATCTGCCAACTATTGCACCGAAATAACCGCGTTCGGCTTTAATATAATTGTTTATGTTTTCGAACCCTATAATTACATCCACCAGCATGCCGTTCTTGTCTGGAATGCATATGGATTTGATAATGCCTCCATAGTTTAGTATTTCAACATACGCACCTGTTTTATTTGATATTCTGTACAAGTTTATATCTTCATCGTTTAATGTATCAAATTTTTGTACTTCGACCATATAAAGAAACGCTCCTTAAAATTTTTTTCTTATGCATTCTAAATTATATTGACAAAAAATGCAACTATCATTACAATAACGTAAAAAGCAGAGCAGGTATCGTGCGTTAAGTACTAGGGGATGGGAGTAGAGCCCCTAGGCGAAAAACCCAAAGAGGTTTGCGATGCGATACTCCATCCGCTGTAGTTATATGGTGACATCTAATTACAACGAGCTGCTCTCTTATACATATTTTAGATTAAGGGAGTTGTTTTTTTTGGAAAAGAAGAATTTGAGGAAAATAATAATATCAGCCATGTTTCTATCACTGGCAGTAATATCAGCAACATTCATATCAATTGACTTACCACTATTCGGTATCAAAGGTCTGGAACTGAACCCATCAGTCATATTCTATACTTTTCCAGCTTTGTTGTTTGGGCCTCTTTATGGAGGTATAGTGGCAGGCATGACCGATGTTCTGAGCTTTGTCCTGAAACCCCAGGGTGCATTTATACCTTGGATTAGTGTTGTGGTGTTTCTAGGAGGAGTTTTAAAAGGTTTCATATGGAAGGGCTTAAAGAAGGTCAGCGACAGAAAACTGCGTATTGTTTCGCTTGTGGTAGTGCTAGTGCTACTGGCATCCGGTCTTGCAAACAGAATTATGCTTTTAAATGACGGAATATATAAAGGATATATTGCCAGTGAGAAAAACGTTCTTGACAAGGATGCTGTTGAAAATTTGATTGAAGAAGGCAAGGCAAGCTATGCAACGAAAGCTGCATCCAAACTGTCCGTTTATGCAAAGGAAGGTGCGTTCAAAGCTGATTTTTCAAAGAACGTCAACTATCTCACTGTTGGTTTTGAGGCCGCTTCATTGCTTGGTCTAATCCTTTTGATCATAGACTTTCTGATAGGCAGATCTGATGCCAAAAAGGGAAGAGAAAGGAAAGCAAGCTACATCAAAATACTTGTTGCGGTTCTTATCCCCGGGTTGCTTGTTACAACCTTGAATACACAGGTACTTATTTGGTTTATATCCATATTCAATACAAGATCCTTCATGATTATGTGGGTGCTTAGAATAATTCCTTCTTTCATAAGTCATACAATTCAGGCGTACTACGTTGCCATATTGTATGATGTATACATAAAATATTCCAAGGGAAAAATATGATTATCCATTGATATTTGGCCTTGTAAATGATATTATATACCTTGTACTTCACAAGATAGGCAAGTGATATGATGGATGGTATTGGTAGCAAGGATGTTGCGATTGCTGCGTTGAAAATTGCAATATCCAAGGACAGGGAAGAAGAGCGTAATCTAAAAGCTTTCTACCAACAGTCAGGGGTATTGACAGCTGGTGTTGATTTTGGTGGTGAGTTTATCTCATCCATAACTAAAATTATTGAAAGAGCTGTTGTAGCTGCAAAAAGAGAAAGCATAATCATGGATACCCATACGGAAGAAGGAGCTGTCGCTGGCGCTACAAGGGAAGCAATTTCACAGCTTATGGGCAAAGCCATAGGCCTGAATGTGGGAGGAAAGATCGGGATTGCCAGATATGGAGACCATATAAGTGTTGCGGTCTTTTTCGGAATAGGATTGTTGCACCTGAATGAAATTGCAGTAGGTTTGGGGCATAGAGTAATTTGACAGATGAGGTGTTGTAGAGGTTGATTAGCATAGCAATAGATGGTCCGTCAGGTGCGGGTAAAAGCACAATGGCTAAAATCATTGCAAAGGAAAATGGTTTTATATATCTTGATACCGGAGCAATGTACAGGGCGTTTGCACTGCATGTTCTTAATAACAACTATTCCATTGACGAGATAAACAATGATATTGTCAAAGAATTGTATGACAGTTTTTCTTTGGATATACAGTATGTTGAAGATAAACAGCAGATGATTCTGAACAATGAAAATGTCAGTAACAGAATCAGAACTCCTGAGGTGTCTCTGGCAGCTTCAAGAATAGCAACGCTGCCTGCTGTGAGAGAGTACTTTGTCAAGATGCAGAGAGAGTTTGCCAAGAACAAAAATGTTGTCATGGATGGCCGGGACATTGGTTCCAATGTTTTAAAGGATGCCGATGTTAAAATCTTTTTGACCGCCGCTGTTGAAGACAGGGCACGTAGAAGATTTGAAGAACTTAGAGAAAAGGGCAATACCGAAGTAACATTCGAGGAAGTGCTTGAGGATATGAAACTCAGGGATAAAATTGACAGCAGTAGAGAAATTGCCCCTCTGACAAAGGCTGAAGATGCTGTTGAGATAAATACTACAGGCTTGGAGATAGAGCAAAGTCTTGAATTAATACGAAAAGTGATTAAGGAGAAATTATGTGGTTTTTAAGATTTCTGGCAACCATCATTTTCAAGGTGTTTATTAGAGTTAAAGTATATGGGGAAGAGAATATGCCTGAAAGTGGTCCGGTAATACTGGCCTCCAATCATGTAACAATGCTTGATATGTTTATGATTGGATGGAAGATAAAAAGAAAAGTTCACTGGATGGCAAAGGCTGAGCTGTTCAAGAACAGGCTTCTTGCAAAAATCATTACATCACTGGGTGCGTATCCTGTAAAACGTGGTGTAAGGGATCAGTCTGCCGTTAATAAGACATTTGAATTGCTTGAAGCGGGCAAAGTTATAGGTATTTTCCCTCAAGGTACGCGTTCAAAAAAAAAGAATCTTAAAGCAAAGTATGGCGTTGCAAGATTTGCTCTTGAATCGGATGCATATGTTCTTCCGGTTGCCATTTGGGGTAATGTGAGATTGTTTGGCAAGGTTTTTGTGCGATTTGGAGAGCCATATAAAATTGAGAAAACAAAGGACAGTTATTCAAAAGAGGAGTATATGCAAATTGCTAGTGATATTTTGATTAATATTTACGATCTGATGACTGTTCCAACAAATGAAACGAAGAAAAAATAGGATGGTGTAAATGGAGATTATTAAGGCAAAAACGGCAGGTTTTTGTTTTGGTGTTGCAAATGCGGTAAAAAAGGCATATGAAGCCGCAGAAAATGAAAAAGAAAAGAGGATCTATTCTTATGGTTCTCTTATACATAACGAAAGGGTAATAGAACAACTGAACGAGCTGGGAGTCAGGACTATTAATTCCTTTGATGAAGTGGATCTTAAGGATGCAATTGTAATTATTCGTGCACATGGAGTAGCTCCACATGTTTATGAGAAGCTGGAAAAACTTAACTGCACAGTTATAGATGCAACATGCCCGTATGTAAAGAAAATTCACAATCTGGTAAGAAAGAAATACAGTGAAGGCGACATAATCATAATTATTGGCGACAAGACTCATCCGGAGGTTATCGGAATTAATGGGTGGTGTGACAATTCTGCCATAATTATCGAAAAGCTGGAAGAAGTGGATTTGATTGAAAACAAGGATGAAAGCTACTCTGTAGTGTGTCAAACTACGTTTAATATAAACTTATTTGAAAAAATATGCGAAAAATTAAAAAAAAGCTTTGACAAGTTGAATATTTTTGATACAATATGCAATGCAACATCTTTAAGGCAAAAAGAAGCGATGGAAATTGCTTCAAAGGTGGACCTTATGGTTGTGGTAGGAGGACGCAACAGTTCAAATACCCGAAAACTGTATGAATTATGTAGTGATTTATGCAATAATGTAATCCATATTGAGTCTGCTGATGAGATGGATGTGAATAGTTTAAAAAAAATAAACAAAGTTGGTGTGACAGCCGGTGCTTCAACTCCGGACTGGATCATCGGGGAGGTTATTGGTGTAATGTGCGATGATGTTAAGTCAATCGAAAATGATGTGAATGGTGAAGTAGAAAACGAGATTACAACTACTGAAACCAACGCGGAAGAAGTAATCAACGAAACTGCAGAAGTCAATGAGACAGCTACCGAGGTTGCGGAAGACGAAAAAACAAGCGTTGCTGAAGAAGTCGCAGATGAAGCTGTGGACGAAGTTGCAGATGAAGCTTATGATGAGGCTGCAAAGGAGGAAAATCACGATAATACTTTTGCTTCGATGCTTGAAGAAACGTTGACAACTATCGCTAGTGGTCAGATAGTCAAGGGTCCTATTAACAAAATTGATGTAAAAGGCGTCTATATTGACCTTGGGTTTAAGTATGAAGGCTTTATATCCATTGACGAATTTACTGAGATACCAGGATTTGAGCTAGAAGACCTTAATATTGGCGATGAAGTTGAAGCCATGGTAGTGAAGGTCAGCGACAAGGATGGAGAAGCTATTCTTTCAAAGAGAAGAGTTGATTATAAAAAGAATTTACAACTCCTTGAAGATTCATTCGAGAACAAAACCCCTGTCACTGTAAGATTTACAGAAGTAGTAAAAGGTGGATTAATAGCTCATCTTGGCACAATTAGAATTTTTGTTCCAAGTTCACAAGTAAGCGACAAGTTTGTAAAAGATTTATCTACATACGTAGGTACATCTGCAGATATAGTTATTATTAACTTCGAAAAGGGCCCGAGAGGCAAAATGAGAATTGTCGGCTCTAGAAGAGTTCTCGTAGAAGCTGAAAAGAAAGAGAAGGAAGAAGCTTTTTGGAGCAGAATTGAAGAAGGCGGCGTATACAAAGGTATCGTAAAATCCTTTACTCCTTTCGGAGCATTCGTTGATTTGGGAGGATATGACGGCCTTGTTCACATATCCGAGCTTTCTTGGAAGAAAATAAGACATCCGAAGGAAGTTTTGAAGATTGGACATGAAGTTGAAGTAAGAGTACTTGAGCTTGATAGGGAAAACAAAAAGATTTCCTTAGGATACAGAAAACCTGAAGATGATCCTTGGTATGATGCTGAGAACCTTTATCAGGTTGGTGACATAATCGAGGTTACTGTAGTTAGATTTGTCAAGTTCGGTGTATTTGTTAATATTGCCGATGGTGTTGACGGTCTTGTACACATTTCTCAAATCTCCAACAAGAGAATTGAAAAAGCAGAAGACTGTCTGAAACTTGGCCAGAAGGTTATGGCAAAGATTATTGATACCAATATTCCAGAGAAGAGAATCAATCTTAGCATAAGAGATGTAATGCCATACGATCCTGAGCCAAAGCCAGGTGAAGAAGAAACTCAAGAGCCAAAGCCACAGAAGAAAGGACGCAAGAAGTCCAAGAAGGCAGGAAATAATACAGCATACGCTGTAGAAACAACCTCTGATACAGGCGATAGCAGACTTGTTTCTTCCGATGAGGATTCCGGCACAACAACCATAGGAGAATTGCTCGCTTCCAAAATGCAGGAGTTGACGGGAGTCCAAACAAGTGGTATAATAGAGTCCGACGAAAATTAAATAAGTCATCAAGCGTAAGGTAACCCTTACGCTTATATATGCGGATATGGCGGAATTGGCAGACGCGCTAGATTCAGGTTCTAGTGAGGGTTTCCTCGTACAGGTTCAAATCCTGCTATCCGCACCAACATCATGATGTCAATTGCAATGCAGTTGACATCTTTCTTTTATATTATATAAGGGTTAAATATTCTGCTGCTATTATATCAGTATTACTACGATAGAAAGCCCAAATGAAAAATGAAGATTTTGCTCTTACAATGTATAGAAAAGTGTATTGAATTGAAAATTCAAATGTATCCATTAGTTGTCTCTATCTTGTTAATTAACATATGGTTAAAAGTGTAAAAATATGATATATTGTTATATGAACGGAAATAATGTATAAATTTAGGGAAATAAAATGGAAAAATCTATTGTATTTATTGATTTGGAAATAGGACAAGATAATAAAATATGTGATATAGGTGCTGTGCGAGGAGATGGAGCAATACTGCATACAAAGTCAGTGAAGGAACTTCGTGAGTTTGTAGCAGGATCAAAATACGTTTGTGGTCATAATATTGTACGTCACGATCTTTTGTATTTGTATGATGTTTTTGATTATGATATTATGCCCATAGATACTTTGCTTCTGTCGCCGCTTCTTTTTCCCCAAAAACCTTACCATTCCCTTGTAAAGAATGACAAGATTGTTTCCGATGATTTGAATAATCCTGTAAATGACTGCAAGCAGGCAAGAACTCTTTTTTATGATGAGATAAATGCATTCAATTCTCTTGATTCCAATCTAAAAACCATATATTTCGGTTTGCTTGGAAAGACCAAGGATTTCAATGGTTTCTTCAAATACTTGGGTTTCAATGGGATATGCGTTAATCTGGAAAAACTTATACGTCATGAGTTTGAAGGATTAATATGTGCAAATTCCGATGTACAGAATTACATAAAAATGCATCCCATAGACCTTGCGTATGCACTTGCCTTGATTGGTACAAAGGATCCTTATTCAATTTCACCTGGCTGGATCAATTATGAGTTCAGCATGATCGAAAATATTCTTCACTATCTTACCAACAAACCCTGCAATAAAGGATGTCCATATTGTAATGACAAACTAGATATTCACAAGGCATTAAGCAGGATATTCGGATTTGATTCATTTCGAATATATGATGGTGAACCGCTGCAGGAAAAAGCGGTAAAGGCAGCTGTAGAAGGAAAGTCACTACTTGCAGTTTTTCCGACAGGAGGCGGAAAGTCCCTTACATTTCAACTGCCTGCTCTTATAGCAGGGGAGAATTCAAGGGGACTTACTGTCGTTATTTCTCCACTCCAATCCCTTATGAAGGACCAGGTGGATAATTTGATAAATAAGGGTATTACCAGCGTAGCCACTATAAATGGGCTTTTGAATCCTATTGAAAGAGCCAATGCCATTGAAAGAGTGTACAACGGTAATGCAAAAATTTTATATATTTCTCCTGAACAGCTTCGCTCCCGAACCATTGAGAAAATGCTGTTGTCTAGAAATGT
Source organism: Clostridiaceae bacterium (assembly GCA_012522035.1). Taxonomy (GTDB): domain Bacteria; phylum Bacillota; class Clostridia; order UBA1212; family DUPL01; genus DUPL01. The sequence continues at coordinate 417 of JAAYLF010000003.1, read as the reverse complement.
TGTTCGCTTTGTAATAGATGAGGCTCACTGTTTTTCTGCATGGGGTCAGGACTTTAGAGTGGACTATCTCTATATCGGTGATTTTATTAAACAACTACAGGAGAAAAAAAGCAACAACAAAACAATAGCTGTTTCCTGTTTTACTGCAACTGCCAAGCAAAAAGTAATAGCTGACATATGTGACTACTTTGAATCCAAACTGGGGCTTAAGCTTGAGATCTTTGCTACAACTTCCACACGTAAAAACCTTCATTACAGGGTGTTGTTCAAGGAATCGGAAGGAGACAAGTTTAATACCTTAAGAGAACTCATAATTCAGAAAAACTGCCCAACCATTGTTTATGTATCAAGAACCAAAGATGCGGAAAACCTGGCTAAAAAATTGACGGCATCCGGAATAAATGCACTACCTTATCA
>JAAYLF010000303.1 GCA_012522035.1 Clostridiaceae bacterium | reverse complement strand
TTCAATATTAAACTCATTCTCTCCCACATCATCTTTAAGAAAAGCAATATTGTATTTTCGTTTGTTTTTCTCCACTTCTTCGAGATATGTAAGCTCGTCTTTGAATTTTGACATGAAGGTAAGCACGCATGCAGTGGAGATGCTGGCGCAGAGGATGAATATAACTATTACAATGTAGTTCCTTCTTGACACAAGGGAAATGTCTGAAAACAAAACCTTTAATTTTTTCATTAGAACCACCTGGGCCAAAGCTTTTTCACACCCATATTGATTGCATAACCAATCCAGAAATAGAGAACAAACAGCAGACCAATTGTTATTTCTGCATATTTCCAGGTCATGTTTGCAAAGATGATAATGGAACTGAAGATTATGTACGGGCTTAGACCAAGGATAATGGAGGTTGTTAATGCCTTCTTCCAAGTTATGTTCCCATATGCATTCTTTATTGAAAAACCTGTCAACACGGGAATCGGAGCAAAGCTGACATAAGTTTTAAACAGCACTGTTCTTACCAGTTCGTTGAACCCCATCCTGGAGATAATGGAATATATCTCATAAAAGGGAACAAGCCCCAAATGAGCAAGCTTGCTCCTGTCAAGAGCATGCAGCTCCATTTTCCACATGTCAGAAGCAAGAGGCATGGGAAGGAAATTACGTGCAAACCATGCATAGACTCCAAAACAGAATAGAATGTGAAAGAGGACCATTTTTGAATCCCGGTGTTTTTTGTAAAGAAAGTACGCAATTATGGCGCAGATTATGGTCACGGGACCAATGATGGTTATGTCATTTTCCAGAATAGTAAACATTAGATAATTCTCTCCTTAATATTATTCATTTCAATACGGTTATTTCTGTCAACTATTAAATCAAAAAAGTGTGTATAAAGCATAATATTAAGGTTAATTAACATTAATTGTGGTATTTGCCTTAAATGTTAAAATGTTATACCTTTTCCTGCAGGGGATTTCTTGGTAAAATTACATATATAACTAATAGGCGGTTTGGAATGAAACACGAATGGAGGAAGCACGAAAAAGAGCTGTTCATGCCAAAAGAAAAACCAGAGATTGTTAATGTGCCTCCCATGAACTTCATTAAAATAAGCGGCGCAGGAGATCCAAACAAACAGGATTTCGCAGACAGGGTTGGAACTCTGTATCCAATTGCGTATGCCATAAGGATGATGCCGAAGAACGGGTATACACCAGAAGGGTATTTTGAATATATTGTATATCCATTGGAGGGAGTCTGGGACCTTAGTGAGGAAGGAAGGAAAAAAGGTACACTTGACAAGGATGAGCTGGTATACACGATTATGATAAGGCAGCCGGATTTTGTTACCAGGGAAGTGTTTGAAAGGGCAGTTGAGATTGCAAAAAGAAAGAGCAGCAATCCGTTATTTGACGAGGTCAGGTTTGAGACAATAACAGATGGTTTGTCAGTACAGATGATGCATGTAGGTCCCTTTGACGAGGAATACAAAACGTTTGAGAAAATGAAGGAATATATTTCTGAGAATAATCTTAAACTTAGGACTCTTGTACACAGGGAAATCTATATATCAGATATTAGGAAAACAGAGCAGGAGAAGTTGAAGACAATATTGAGATATCTTGTTGAATAAAGGTGATGGAGCATGGCCAGTTTTTTTGGAAAGAGAAGAAAAGATGAAGAGCTAATGGAAAATATCAATGTTGGACAAAGATTGTCGAAGACAGGTTTCTTTACACATGATTTGGTCAGGGACAAGCTGATTATGACCAGTCAGGTTTACAACATTCTTTGCATGGAATCACATGATAATATCTACAATGTTATCCATGATGAAGGCCAGAAGGCCTTTTTTGAACATGAAGAGATGAGTTTTGAAATATCACTCAAAGGCAAGGAAAAGTATTTGCAGGTATGGACAAAGACGCTTTTTGACAAGGATAAAAGACCTGTAAAGATATATGGGGCGCTGCAGGATATAACTGATAGAAAACATATTGAGAACAATCTGAAGGCATTTGGGGAAGACTTGAACATTGCCCAAAGGGTATCCGGCGTGGGAAGCTGGAGGTATGATGTATTAAAGGACAAGTTCCATGGAACTGAAGAGATGTTCAACATATATGGAATAAAGCCTGAAGAGTTTGACAATGACTTTGAGAGCACAATAAAACTTATTCACCCTGATGACAGGGACAAGGTAAGACATTGTCTTTCTGAGCATTTTGCAGGAAGGTCCTGTGAAATAGAGTTCCGCATTCCTCAAAAGGACGGCTCTATGAAGTATGTAAAAGGAAAGAGAGAAGCCATTCTTAATGAGCTTGGACAGACTGTCTGCGTTATTGGCACACTAAGGGATATTACCCAGGAAAAACTTCTTCAGACGCAGCTGGAGCAGCATTACAGAATGATGGAACAGAGTCAGAACCTGGCCAAAACAGGCAGCTGGGTATATGATATTGCAACCAACAAAAGTACCAGCTCGAAGGGAGTTTACAGAATATTTGGAATTGATCCTGAGAACTTTGATAATACATATGAGAGTTTTATGTCATTGGTGCACCATGAGGACAAGTCCCGGATCGACAAGCTTCTTGATTCTAGATTTGAAGGGCCTTTTGAGACTAAGTTCAGGATTGTACGGCCTGACGGAGAGGTACGGTATATTCATCAGGTGTCCGAGTACGTTTTTGATGAAAAGGGGAATCCTGAATATTTGTACGGAGTAGTAAGGGATATAACTGAGGAGACGAAGCTTTACGAAGAGGTTGCAAAGCAGCAGGAGGAGATTGCAAGGCTTAAGAACCGTTATCAAATGCTTCTTCAGGAATCCAGTGATGTATATGAGATAATCAATCCGGATGGCACCATCATATATATCAGTGATGCGGTGGAGAAAGTGTTAGGATGCAAGCCTGAAGAACGTATTGGCAGGAAAGTATATGACTTTTATGAAGAAGAGGAGCTTGAGAAGGTTAGGAACTTTATAAACAGTGTGGTTGAAAATCCTGGGGTCAGGCTAAAGGGTGATGTGAAGCTGAGATTAAAGGATGGAAAGGAATTAAATATTGAGGCTGAACTTCAGAATTTGATGGACAATCCTTTCATTAAAGGTATTGTCATCCACTTCAGGGACATAAGCGACATAGTGGAGATGAAGAACAAGCTCACATATATCTCAACACACGATGACCTTACCAAGCTTCCAAACCAATCCTATTTCAAAGAGCAGCTTAAATCATACTGTAGTGAGGTAAAGGACACAAAAATGCCTTTTGCCCTAATGTTTATATCCATAAGCGGTCTGAGTTATGTGATTTACACATTGGGATACAGTATTGAACAACTGCTTGTTTTGGAGATTGTAAAGCGATTAAAGGAACTGTTTAATGATAATTTTATTGCCCGCTATTCTGCAGATGATTTTGCCATTGTACTCAAACACCATGAAGAGGATTATGAATCCCTTGCAAAAAGGGTAATAAGCACGCTGACAAAACCATACAAGATACCGCAGTATGAGCTTAGTGTTTCTGTAAACGTAGGGATAAACTTCTTTTCCGACTGCAACAAGGATGTGGATTCTTTTGTACAGGATACACTTCAGACGGTCTTGAGGGCAAAAAGGGAAGGAAAGAACAGATACAGGTTCTATTCCTCCAGTTTTGACATTCAGAATTTCAAGGATTTCTTCTTTAGAAACGATTTGCGAAAGGCAATTGAAACGGATCAGTTGAGTGTTCGATACCAGCCTATCGTGAACATATGGAGCGGTGAAATTCTGTCTGTAGAGGCCTTGGTTAGATGGGAGCATCCTGAATGGGGATTGATATCACCAGGTGAATTCATTGCTATTGCAGAGGAGATGGGACTGATTATCGATGTTGGAAACTGGATGCTGAACAAGGTTTGCCAGGATTTAAAGAAGTGGACTGAAAAGGGAATAGAGAAGGTGGATATTGCAGCGAACTTTTCTTCCCTTCAGTTCCTGCAGAAAGATTTTGTGAACAACTTGATAGGGATTATTGAGAAGCATGAAGTGGATCCATCCTTTTTGACCATTGAAGTGACTGAAAGCGTACTTATAGACAGGA
>JAAYLF010000302.1 GCA_012522035.1 Clostridiaceae bacterium | reverse complement strand
TAATCATCCGCTTTGGATTATCGCCATAAATGATGCGCAGTGAATTATTACCCATCATGCATATCATCCTCCCCATATAGCTTACCTCAACACATCTCTTTCGTAAAGCAGGGGTAATTTGTTGAAATCCGCTGTGAATTAATTTATAATGTTGTTGTTAATAAATTCTACGGAGGTTTAAAAATGGCTTGCAGCAATAGAATCAAATGTACTTGTACATATACGTCATGTTCACGTCATGGCAAATGCTGTGAATGTGTTGCTTATCACAGAAGAAGCGGCGAAGTTCCAGGATGTTTCTTTTCTGCATCCGGTGAAAGAACTTATGACAGGTCCATAGAGAACCTGTACAGAGACTACAAGAAGAACGGATAATCTATTCAGCGAGATATACTTTGCAATATATGTTTTTTGATGCCTTAATAAACAAAAAGGCATCTTATTTTTCTTGCCGTTGCAACACATCTCCTAAATTACAACAATTGGAAGAGAAAAAATATGCAGAATATACAAGCCAAGGGTTGTATGGTTGTAAGGTACCTGAATATTGTATTAGGCTTTTACCATTCAATTTGCTCAGGATAATTCGTACCCGCCATCCTTATATCACTCGGATGACAGTTGTACTCTCTGGCTGCTCTCGTTAACATCCTCTTTATTTCATAATGTTCGTCATCATTCCTGTAATCCGCTATTCGTCTTGCGAAGTAGTTGAAATTCTTAAGCCTATTATCCTTGGACATCCTAAGATACTTGATATTCAACAAATCTACGTACTGGTCAGATATGCCTTCTATATGTGTTCCTTCACTATTCATTAAAGACAGCCATCTGCTGAAGGTCCCAGGTGATACGGTTTCTTTGACACAGTTTACAAACTTGGCCTGGAAACTGCGGATGGTTGCAATAGTATCATCCCAGATAACCCTCCTATCCAGTATTCCTTTATGCAAAGAACCTGTCTTTGCCAGTTCCTTAATACGCAAATTCACAAGTTCATTCAAAGCCAGCATAACAAAAAACATCTCAGGATAAAGGTAATTGCAGCTGTAGTACACATTGGTTGATGGCACAATTATAGAATGCCTTTTCATGTTATAAACGCTCATTTTGTTATCTACAAGCTCCACCATGCGGTCTCCCTGATATGCATGCCTTATGTCATAGCAAAGCCCAAGAACCCTAATAGAGATACCAATGTATTTATGGTGTTTTTCTGAATACTCATTTATTGTTATTTCATGAAACGCTTCTACCAAGCTGTATAAATCATCGTAATCTCCGCTTATGGTAACGCCTGTCAGGTTTGGTGTGCTTTGTACTGAAATCATTGTTACATTCAATCCTTTAATCTGGTTTCTTTTCTTGCATCATTTGTAAGTACCGAGCAGAAGTGGAACCTTTATCAGCATGTTTATTGCTCATTTCATGCCATCAAGAACCATTGTACTAGAATTCCGTATAAAATCAAGACTTTACAAAGCCTGAAACCTTTTCCTTTTGTCAAAGGTAAAGCGGAATGTAATCAGATTTGTAGGAGGTTTGAAGAAATCTGGATGAATTGAGCATTCCGATACCAAAATCTCCTTCAGCCAAAACTGACAGCACCATTGAAAGCCTAATTGGCAAATATGGACAGAGAATTACGGATTTCTTGTCAAGAGATGGTGCTCCTCTTTCTGCTGAACTAAAGAAAATCCTGACAGTCAGAAAATTCATAAACATATACGGTCCATTGGGTACTGGAGTTTAAAGCATACCGAAGGAATATTACACATCAGAGGATCCAGCAGGCACAAGTCACTACCGAATATGACAGAGTGAGCCTGCTTGTATAAGGCAGCATATACTAACACCGGTATTGAAAGACAATACAGTTAATCTGAAAACGCCTTCTATTTAAAGAAGGCGTTTTTTCATAATCAAACAAAACCTTTTACAAGATTGCTCCCAAGGGCTTGAGGTCTGTCTACCCTGCTCTTCATTATGTATGACTTTCCACTTTTTTGCGACTCATCTATTGCACACATTATTTCAAGCACATGGTTTGCCATTCTTCCACTGGCTTTGTTGTCGTCTATTTCTTCAATTATGCACTGGGCCATGTCGGACAGCCCAATACCTCTACTGTTTTCAGCATAAATATGTGTTAGAGGTATTTCTCTGAAAATGCCTCCATCCCTGGTCGCAAGCAAAACAGGACCACCAAAGGTATTCGGATCCGGTGCAATCAAGGTTCCTTTCGTTCCATAGATTTCTATTCTAGGCAGAGTACTGTTCCATACATCAAAGCTGGTAATAATGGTGGCAACTGCACCATTTTCAAATCTCAATAGACCAGCAACATGAGTATCAACCTCAACCTCGATAGCTTTGCCATACAGTGGCTGGCTGGTTATAATTCTTTCTTCCACAGCCTTGGTAGTCATACCCATGACTTCCCTTACGCTACCCATAAGGTTTACAAGTGCGGCCAAGTAGTATGGACCCATGTCAAACATGGGACCTCCGCCTCTTTTGTAATAGAATTCTGGTGATGGATGCCAGCTTTCGTGTCCGTGGCACATCATGAAAGCTACAGCTCCAACAATCTCCCCTATAAAATCATTATCTATGAGCTTTCTGCAGGTTTGCATTCCAGCACCAAGAAAGGTATCAGGTGCACAACCAAGCAAAAGCCCTTTTTCTTGGCTAATCTTAACCAGCTCAGAACCTTCATCAAATGTAAGGGAAAGAGGCTTTTCAACATATACATGCTTTCCTGCCAGCAATGCCTTCTTGCACACGTCATAATGGCTTTCCGGTGTAGTTATGTTAAGTATTACCTCAACATCCTCGCATTCAAGCATTTCATCTAATGTCTGTATGTGCGGAATGCCCCATTTTTCAGCAGCATCTTTCGCTGCCTGCTCGCGTATATCACAGCATGAGTATACATTTGTGTTTTTAAATACATGTGTCAGGTTCTGAAAATATATACCGCTGATATTTCCACAGCCAACAACTCCCACATTAACCTTTCTCATTAATTCCTACCCCCTTTTTGCGGCCCATAGAAATCCGTTTCTCATCAGCTTCCTTGCTTCAGGAATATCAAAAACAGAAGCATTGTGTCCCAGCGAGTTGTAGAAAACCCTGCCCCTGCCCCAAAGTTTGGTGTATACAACAGGAACGTCAACAATTCCATTTGCTGCGTGAGGACCATCCACAGTTGGGAATCTTGTGGTGGCAAGCACATTGACACAAGGGTCGATGTGTATATAGTATTGTTCACTTTTTACGGCAAAATCCTCTATCCCCTCAATTATTGGAGAAGATGAGTTCTTTTTAATATTAACCGTGTATTCCACACCATCATTGCCAGGGTGTGCCACCCATTGCGAACCGGTCAAAAACTGCCACGTTGTATTGTTTCTGAAATCATCACACATGCCGCCATGACAACCTGCAATACCAACGCCTTCCTCTACGGCATTGGCCACATTTACAGCATATTCTTCCGATATTTCTCCCATGGTCCATATGGGGACTATAAGGTGAAGTTGTTTTAATTTCTCAGGATCAGAAAAACTGTCAAGTGTATCTGAAACTTCAGTCTCAAAGTCTTCTTCAACAAGTATTCGGTTGAATACCCCAGCCACATCAACAGGTTCATGTCCTATCCAGCCACCTTGTACCAATAAAGCTTTCCTTTTCATAATCTACCTCCAATCAAGTCGAGTAAACTAAATATATATTACTGCCATACCCACTTAATATCAAGATAGAATGAAAAAAACACCCTTCATCTACACCATTTCATGTAGATTCTCGCAGTAAAACCCTTAAGTTTGGCATTCTTCTCAAACTTTCTCATAAACTCCTCAAATCCCAGTTTTTTATACAACTTGATTGCATTCATATTGGTATCCGCCACATCCAAAACATACTCACGGTACGACAGCTCCTGCATGACATGTTTGAACAACGCTGTACATACACCTTTTCCTCTGGCATCCTCACTTGTTGCAACACATTCTATATATGCAGTTTCATCAGTAAAATCCAAAGGGGTGTTAAATCCCTTGTTCAGCAGCATGAATGCAATACCACCCATTAAAAAACCCAGTCCATGACTCATTGAACTCTTGTCAATATGCATGGCACGGTGTTTGTTATTGGAGCATGCCAGTATTCCCGCAATCTTTCCATCCAACTCTGCCAAATAAAAAACATCAGGACAAAAAGTATCTTTAAATGCACTGCAAAGCTTTTCCCTGTCCTTGCTAAAAAAGGACAAGTCCTTGTAATATCCGTCTACAAACACATTTGCCACATCATAGCTAACATCTCTGTCATAATCACTCATTTTACGTATAACTATATTACTCATTTTTAACCACCATATCTAAATCAATAAAAATCCCAATACATCATCCAACTCTGGAGCTACATATTTGTCACCCATGAATAGTTTCATGTTTGCCATGCCTTGTATTATTGAGAAAAACAGCAAAGTGTATTTGTACGGATTGCCTTGTTTAAACTCTCCTCGTTTTTGTCCCTCTTTGATAAGGTCTTTTGTTTTATCGTATAAAGACAATATACTTTTCCTGAACTCATCAATTTGAGAAAGCACCTCTTCCTCCAGCATTGAGCGTATAACTATTAGAAAGTAGCGCGACAATTCATTACTAAAATGGATGTCTCCAATTAAACTTGCTGTCATTTCCACAATAGCCTGTTTGGGAGAATCATACGAATCAAGAATCTGAATAAATTTGTTTAATTCTTCAATGGTATTTGCTATGAGACTGTTAAACGGGTCTTCCTTGGATGAAAAATGCCGATATATTAGCCCGGTGCTAATACCTGCAGCTTCTGCAATGTCTTTTATACTCGTCAATGCAAAACCCTTTTGCGCAAACAAAACAAGTCCTGCTTCCATTATCTTTTTTCTTGTCGCCATTGTCATTCTTTCATTCTGCTCCTTTGTTCTTGCCATAACAAAACCTCCTTAATATAATAAACTGAATTTAAATTCATTATAAAGAATAAAAAAAGCACGTCAACTTTGTCCGTACTTTTCTTCAAGATAACTCACTGTGGTGCAAATAAGCCTTTCAAGCGCCTCCATGTCTATATCCGACAGTTTCTTAACATATATACATGCCTTGCCCATCGTGAACTTTCCCAAGTCTTTCAACAAGTACTCATGATCCGGATCCCCAGTATATACGTACAAGGAAATAGCTGCTTTGCGAGGAGAAAATGCCACGAGCGGCCAATCCCCTTCCTGCCTGCTGCGCTCGGATTTGTAATGATAGCTGCCAACACCAATCATTGAATCCCCCCACATATCTTTGGGGGATATCCTGTTACCTTTTGCATAAACTCTACAAGCTTATAACTGTCCTGCTTTTTCTGTTCACTATTCGCATATGAATCGATAAACTCAAAAACATCTCCATCATGCTGCTTTGTCTTTAATTCTGACATTTTCTCACTTCCTCATATTTTTTCCAAAGTTCAATAGCAGAAAGTCATATACCAAGAGATGCTTTCCATTCACTTTCCTTAAACCCAACCAGTACAAAATCATCACCAACAAGAATGGGACGTTTAACAATCATTCCGTCTGACGACAAAAGTTCAAACTGTTCTTCATCACTCATTTCCGTAAGTCTGTCTTTCAGATTCAACTCCCTGTATTTCATGCCGCTGGTGTTAAAGAACTTTTTTAGAGGTAGTCCGCTCTTCTTATGCCATTCCTTCAATTCTTCCAGAGTCGGATTCTCCTCCTTAATATTTCTCTCTGTGAACTCCAGATTGTTCTCAACAAGCCACTTCCTTGCCTTTTGACATGTAGTGCATCTTGGATAGCATACAAAAACCATATTAATCCTCCTCAATATTTCTTCTATTTTCAAAAAAGAACACATCACCCAATGTACCATCGTCATACATGGCACCAGGACATGCTCTTATAAGTTCATAATTCCCATTTGTATATTCATCTATTACCTTGTCCCAAAAATATACCGATGAAGTATTGGCAGGGTGTCTTCTTAATTGCCATCTGCCTTTATGTAAGTCAAGCACCTTGAAAAACGCCTGCCTGCCAACTCCTGCCCTTCTATACTTGTACATAACAAAAAACTCCGCCAGTTGGAAGTCTGTCTCCCTGAAATCCACCTCTGGATAGTCATTCACCATGACAAACCCTGCTAGTTTGTCATCTACAAGAATAAAATATGCCCACCGGTTTTCCTCGGTCCAGTAATAGTCAAGATATTTATAGCCATATAGACCTAAATCGTTGACATCACGTTTGTCATACTGAGAAAACTCATAATCGTATTTCTCCAACAGATTTCTCAGTACCTCCTTTTCATCTTCTTCAACTTGCTTTAAGTCCACCCTCACCTAATTTTACCTGCTTTCATAAAATCTCTTAATCAATACTATACATCATAATATTCTCCTTGACAATTTTATCTTTAAGAGCATATTATATGTAAAATAACATAAGAAAAGCAATGACGGAAACGAGTAAACTACAGGAAGCATACAGACAGAGGAATATTTGGTGGAAGTTCCTTATGTGAAATGTAGTTGAAAACCCTTCCTGAGCTCCAATGCGGAAATTATAGTATGTGTTGCCGTGCACCTGCGTTAAAGGTTAGGATTTGTTGGAATCCGAATTGAAAAGTTAAGGTGGAACCGTGCAGGAATACTTGCACCCTTGGACAGAACAATTTCTGTTTAAGGGTGCTTTTTGTTAATTTAATTCCATGTTTTCTTATGTTATTACAAAAAACAGCTGCATAAATGGTCTTTCTACAGACTTGCTAGTTTTATCCAATATAAGGGAAGTTTAGCGGGTATTAAGGTTGAATATGTTAATCCACAAAATACAAGTCAAAACCAGGTTCATTCTTACCCTCTGGAGGTATAATTTTTACAGATTCTATGTTATGTGGAATTGTTATTACACTATTATTCAATAAAGCATGTTTTAAATCTATACAGCCACCACAGGGCCAATCCATCCACTAGGACCTGGAAGGAATCTTTTATTCGGAGGTGGTGCGCCCGGTACAACATTCAATACATTTCGTTCATATACAACTATGACGGATTACACAGTTGACGGCTTGTCAGCTGCCAATCCGCCATTTACAAAGGTGGATATAAGGGCATATGCCACTACAGAACTTTTGGGTGCAACAGGCATAAGAACTACATATAAATTGCCCGGACCACCAGCCACGCCTGACTCATTAACAATTATACAGGATGTAAATGTAATAGGTTTATCCTTTGCAGACTCATATATAGTTGTCAGGGTTGAAATAATCAACCATAACAATGTAGATACCAAAATAGGTATTCGCTACCTTTGGGATCCCATAATAGAAGGTGATGACGGACCTACTTTCCAAACAGTTAACCCTATTGGTCCGATGATAACAAACGAAACGGAATTCGAACATCCGTTATTTGAAGCTTTCCAACTAGTTGACAATGACAACCCGAATCCACCAACATATATCACATATGGTTCAGTAGCGGGTCCACAAAGTCTTCGTTTAGGCACTCGGCCTACAATGATAAAGTATGTCAGCTGGGCTACAAGCAGAGGCACAACCTTTGATTATACCATCGACCCAAACAGGGTTGTTTCAAGTCCACCCATCAACGATAGTGCAGTACTGTACTACTGGGGGC
>JAAYLF010000301.1 GCA_012522035.1 Clostridiaceae bacterium | reverse complement strand
TCTGTCCATAGAATTTTGTCAATTCCTTTATTCTAAGCATGGTTTACTCCTCAACAAAGCTCTTTAATCCCGACAAATCCAGCTTGTCGTACTGCTCAAGATACTCAAGCAGTTTCTTAGCAATAACCTTTACTCCGCCTTCAGAATCCGATTCGATATTCAATGGCAGTATCGGATCATGCAGTGAGAGTCTGAGAAGGAACCAGCCATCTCCATGCCCTTTCTGGCACTTAACCCTTATGCCTTCATAGTTTACAGGCTCAACAAGCCAACCTTCCTGATCTTTTGTAAAGTCTTCAAGACCATCAATAACTTTTTGGCCGTATTCCTTAAAGTCATCAAGATTTATTTTCATCCTGAATTCCTTTTCTTCCTTGGGCTCCTCAAGAGTTTCTATAAGCTGGTCTATCGTCCTGTTTTCCTTCTTGAGTTTTGCCATTTGAATTAAAATCTTGGCAATCAGATAAGCACCATCATCAAGGAAGTAGTTTTCCATAAGGGCACAGTGTCCGCTTGTCTCAATTGCAACAGGTGTGTATACGCCTTCGTCGTTAAGCCTTATCGCCTCATTGATTACATTCTTGTATCCTCTCTTGAATCGGTGGTGCACTCCTCCCAAATCCTTTTCTATAAATTTTTTGAGGCCTTCAGAGGTTATGGAGTCGGTAACAATAGTTGCTCCTTTTCTTTCTCCCAGTACAATCGCTGAAATAAGAGCAATAATTCTATTCCTGTTTATATCTCTTCCAAACCTGTCAACCACCGCAGCCCTGTCCACGTCAGTATCAAAAATTATACCCAAATCCGCCTTGTTTTTAATAACGGTTTCGCATATTGATTCCATGGCTTCCTTGTCCTCTGGATTTGGAATGTGGTTGGGGAATGTTCCATCAGGATCGAGGAACTGGCTTCCTGAAGTATCAGCACCAAGGACTTCAAGGACCTTGTCTGCAAAGAAACCGCCTGCACCGTTGCCTGCATCAACCACAATCTTGAAACCTTCAAGGGGCTTTTCTTCTCCTGTAGCCTCTCTAATCTTTGCAACCAGACCCTCTGCATAAACGGAAATGAAATCAATATCCTTTACACTGCCCTTCTTGTCGGTTTCAGGTTTGATCTCTCCGTTATATATCTTCTCGGACAGCTCAAGTATCTTTGATATATCCTGCTTCTCAAGCCCACCTTCTTTTGTAAAGAACTTCATACCATTTCTGTCAAAAGGAAGATGGCTTGCAGTAAGCATGACTGCACCGTCATATTCATGTCCCTCCGTTACCGTTGTCATGAACATGGCAGGTGTTGAACAAAGGTTGCAGTTTACCACATCAGCACCAAAGGCTGTAATTCCATTAATTGCAGCGACGCTCAGGCTTTTTGCAGTAAGCCTGGAATCGTGTCCGATGGAAATCGTAAGTTCTTTTGCCTCCTTGGATTTCTTTTCCGCCAGCCAAAGAGTAAAAGCACTTCCAATTACCTTTACAACATCGGTGGTAAGATTAATGGGATTGCCGCCATCAGCCAGTGCAACTCCCCTTATGTCGCTTCCGTTTTGTAACTTCTTCCATTCAACTTTTTGCATTGCAATTCCTCCATATTTTTTGTTATTTGTATCTTTTTTTCTGTTTTTCAGCACTGAATGCCATTACAAGTGCCAGAAGGCCACACATGTGAAATACAAAATCGACAAAGGCATAACTGTCCTCAAACATGAAAATGACATAGAAAACAAATGCCGTGTCCAAAAGGTACAGTATGAAGGCGTAGAGAAAAGCCTTTGCATTTTTAAAGGACCAGAAATAAAGCAGGATAAAGATCGCGACGAGCAGCATTGATAAGGCAACGCCCCCCATGAACTTCATGTATACACCGGTTTTTTCGCTCAAAGAGTATCCTATCTGAAGAAAATAATGGGTGGCATGAATGCTGTAGGGTATATATATCTTGAAATTTATGCCCATTACCTGCAGTATGAATACAAAAATATTTATAACTGTGCAAGCACTTATTGCAGCAAGCGATAAGCCGTGAATTTTTCCAGACTTGTCCTTTGCTTTCTCTTTCTTCTTCATAATCTGCCCCTTCTATTACAATGAACATGGACCTTGTGCTTAGATCTTTTTAACAAACCCAACCGGAGGTCCATACTTCAGTATCTCTTTAATTTTATCAGGTATTTCATGATTTAACAATTCCAAAGTTGCTTTCGACACATTAACAGCCAAAGAAAATTCGTTTTTGTCAATCAGGCCTTGTTTTAAAGCCATCTCCAGTTCGTGCAGGTCAAGTATTTCCGGCAGCTGTCCTGGCACGAGTTTAACATCCACAAGCAAATCTTTTATTACATACAAATCGGAACTCTCAAAATATGCAACTTCGACAATATCACAATACCAGTACAATAGCTTTCCATTCTTCCCGTAAAAAGCACTTATCTTACGGTTTCCATTCAGGTCAAGATAGGATATTCCCCATCCTATATCGCCCCTTGGCTTTATTGGAAACCATCGGGTAATTATATGGTCGCTGTTCCTGATAAGTACTTCATCTTGTGATATGTCCACTTCCTCGTTTGGTATCAGCCGCTTTCGAATTATCCGCACAGTTTTCACTCCATTGCTTTTTGCTATTATACTATGCGGTTAATCGCGATGCAAACCTCATAAAACATATTTTGATAAAAAAATCAAGTATTCCAAAAAAATAATTTTTGATACCATTTTTCACACATTTTTTTGGGTTTCCATGTGCATAATTATTTTCAACAAAATGTGGATAACTTTTCAGAAAGCTTGTATTTCAATATAGTTTTAAACAATCAGCCTGTGGATAACTCTGTGGATAATGTGTATAACTCTACACAAACCACTGTATACCCACTGCATATTTTTCATTTTTTGCCACTTATGTATTATATTTCTGTGATTTTTCGACAAATTGAGAACAGGTTTGTCTACTATTGCCATCGAATTTTCTCAGCAAATATTTTTTGCAAGTCCCCCACCAAACATCGCTATCCTCGTTTTTATCCATATCTTCAAGGCTTTCCATACGTCTGAAGAAGAGACAATCCTTACATTTTATTCCTTTAATTTTTGTCTCGTCCCTTTCAAACTCTCTGCATACACATGCCCATGACATAGGACCATGTATCCTACACAAAAATCCGCCGCCTATTGTATTCACACTTTTATGCTTGCAGAAATTGCAGTTTTCCATGGCCCCTCCGCTAAAGTCATGCATGCTTTGCTATTTCCTCCAAAGACACATTTGCCATTGCATTCAAATCAAGTTTTGACTTTCTTCCCTTAACATATGCAAAGTATGCGGCCGATGCTATCATTGCGCCATTATCCGTACACAGTATGGGAGAAGGGATATATACTTCCATACCCTTTTTTGAAGCTTCTTCCTTCATCCTGGCTCTAAGACTTGAGTTTGATGCCACTCCACCTGCCAAAACGATTTTCCCAAGCCCCGTCTGTATTGCCGCTCTAATAGTGTTCTCAACAAGAATGTCTACCACTGCACTTTGGAAGGATGCGCATATGTCAGGTATGTAAAGCTCATTACCTCTCATTTTCTCATTATGCACATAGTTAATTACAGCGGTTTTAAGCCCGCTGAAGGAAAAGTCAAGATTGTCAAAATGCACTCTGGGAAACTGTACAGCGGCATTTCCTTCCTTAGCCATCTTGTCAATTATGGGACCTCCGGGATATCCGAGCCCCAATGTCCTTGCAATCTTGTCATAGGCCTCTCCAACAGCATCGTCCCTGGTTCTACCGTGTATCTTAAACTCACCATAGTCTGTGCATTCTATAATATGGCTGTGGCCTCCAGAAACCACAAGACTTACAAACGGTGGTTCCAAAGTCTTATGCTCAATAAAATTAGCTGCAATATGCCCCTCAATATGGTGTACACCCACCAGCGGCACATTCAATGCATATGACATGGCCTTTGCAGCAGAAAGACCCACCAGCAGGGCTCCAATC
>JAAYLF010000032.1 GCA_012522035.1 Clostridiaceae bacterium | reverse complement strand
GGTTGACATGTATAATGATGTGTGGTATATATGGAGAAAAATAGGAGGTAAAAGGAAAATGAACAACAAACTCAGAAAAATTCTGATCATTACATCGCTTGTTCTGATCCTTGGTTTGGTTTTTACAGCATGTACTAAACCAGGCGATGGCGATGACAAGAACAAGACCACTCCGTTGGTAGTAGGTTACTCTCCATTTTCCGGTAAATTCAGTCCGTTCTTTGCAACGACTGGATACGATATGGATGCAGCCGAAATAACACAAGTCCAACTTATGGAAACAGACAGAGTGGGCGGAATCATCTTCAATGGTCTTGATGGTGAGACAAGAGAGTACAATGGTACTGAGTATACCTACAAGGGCATCAGTGACATTAAGGTTGAAATTGACGAAACCAACAATACAACAAAGTACACAATCAAGATTAGACAAGGCGTCAAATTCAGCGATGGACATGAGCTCGATGCAGACGACGTAATCTTCTGCTACTATGTACTGTCTGATCCATCATACACAGGAAGCTCAACACTCTATGCAGTGCCCATCATTGGCATGAAGAACTACAGGGCAAACAACAGCTTGATGGAGAGTGTTGATGTTGAGGCTGGAAAAGCACTTATTCCAGAAGATGAAGAACTCCAGCAGGCAGTTATCGATAAGGTTATAAAGCCTATATTGACTGATGAGCTTGAGTGGGTAAGATCCATTCCCGACGATGAAACTCTGATGGGATACTATGGCAAGTACGTTGAGGAGTATCCAGAAACAAAAGACCTCTTTGCATTCTTCTATGCATTGGATCCAGAGTATGATTCAACTGACAAGGAAGAGGCGCAGGTTCTGCAGGATATTATTGCACAGTATGGCTATGACTATGAAGCACTCGGATCATCTTATGCAGGCGATACAAGCTACTTCATAGGAGATGTAGAAGAAGCCATCACTCCTATTCTGGTTGAGCGTCTTGGCGAGGAACCAGAAGAAGTGCCCAACATCACTGGTATAAAGAAGATTGACAAGTACACCGTTGAAGTTACTACATACGGTTATGATGCTCCAGCAATCTATCAGATTTGCGGAATCAGCGTAGCTCCAATGCACTATTATGGTGACGAGTCACAGTATGACTACGAGAACAACAAGTTCGGTTTCCCAAGAGGAAATCTCGAAATCGTTGAGTCAAAGACTTCCAAGCCAATGGGTGCAGGACCATATGTATTTGAGAAATATGAAAACAAGATTGTATACTACACAGCAAACAAAAATTACTGGAAAGGTGAGCCAAAGATTAAGAACCTTCAGTTCAAGGAAACTGACGAGAAGGATAAGGTTACAGGTATCACCACTGGAACAATAGATATTACTGATCCAAGCGGAAGCAAGGACAGATTGAATGAAATAAAGGGTTACAACTCCAATAACGAGTTGTCAGGCAATGTAATTACAACAAGCCTTGTTGACAACCTTGGTTATGGTTACATTGGAATCAACGCATTCAACGTTAAAGTTGGCGATGATCCAGCATCAGAAGCAAGCAAGAACCTTAGAAAAGGTTTGGCTACAGTTTTGGCTGTATATCGTGAATTGACAGTTGACTCATACTATGGCGATGCTGCTTCAGTCATCAACTATCCAATTTCCAATACATCCTGGGCTGCTCCTCAGAAATCCGATTCAGACTATGAGGTTGCTTACTCCAAGGACGTAGATGGCAAACCAATCTACTCATCCAGCATGAGTGCAGAAGACAAATATCAGGCTGCTCTCGATGCATGCGTTGGCTTCCTTAAGGCAGCTGGATTCACATATGATGAATCTGCCAAGAAGTTCACAGCCGCTCCTGAAGGTGCAAGACTTGAGTACGAACTAATCATTCCTGCAGAGGGAAGCGACGAACATCCATCCTACCTGTTGGTTAACGAATTTGCCAAAGCGGTTGAAAAGATCGGTATCAAGATTACAATCAACAATCCATCCGACTCCAATGTTCTTTGGAACAAGCTCGACGCTATGGAGCAAGACATCTGGGTAGCTGCATGGGGCGCAACAATTGACCCTGACATGTATCAGGTATACCACAGCTCCAACATAGTTGGAAAAGGTGGTACAAACAACAACCACTATGCTATCGAAAGCGAAGAACTTGACAAGCTTATCATGGATGCAAGAAAGAGTGCTGACCAGGCTTACAGAAAGCTTATCTACAAACAGGCTCTTGACCTCATTCTTGACTGGGGTGTTGAGATACCAGTTTACCAGAGACAGAACTGCATTATCTTCAGTTCAGAGCGTGTAGATATAAGCACTGTAACTCCTGACATCACAACCTTCTACGGTTGGATGCGTGAGATAGAGAAAATCTCACTTAAGTAATATGGGACTAAAGAGCCCGCTTAACCTTTGTGGATAGTGCCCACATAAAAGTGGGCTCTTATTTTAATTTTAGAGGGATTGATATGTGGAAATTTATTATAAAAAGATTGCTGCTTAGTGTATTCATATTGTTTTTTGTTGCACTCATCATTTATACAATAATGCGTTTTATACCAACATCCTATGTTGATTCAATGGCGAGAGAAATGTCACAGAAGCAAGGTGCTCTTAGCTATCAGGAACTTAAGCAACAGCTAAACTCCGTATATGGTCTTGACGACCCTATATTGATTGGGTATTTCAAATGGCTGTCAAATGCCGTACGTGGCAAGTTTGGCGACACATGGTACTATACAGGAAAAGTTACTGCTAAGTTTGCAGATGTTATCTGGAACTCGTTTTTCCTGGGTGCTGTAGCATTTATCCTGGAAGTTTTAATTGCAATACCTTTAGGTATTCTGTCAGCAAGAAAACAATACAGTAAGACAGACTATGCAGTTACTGTAGTGGCGTTGATCGGAATATCCCTGCCTACTTTCTTCTTTGCTACCCTGTTGAAACTTGTTTTCTCAGTAAAACTGGGTTGGTTTGAATTATACGGCAGTGTAGGCAAATTTTACAACCAGCTTAGCACATGGGGCAAATTCCTTGATATTGCTTCGCACAATGTGATGCCCATAATGACTTTGGTAATTGTCAACATTGGTAGTCTTATGAGGTACACCAGAACAAACATGCTGGAAGTGCTCAATGCTGACTATATTCGTACTGCACGGGCAAAAGGTCTGTCAGAATCGAAAGTAATCAACAAACACGCTTTTAGAAATACATTGATACCCATTGTTACCATATTGGGTGGAACAATACCAAGTCTGTTTTCAGGAGCAATGATTACAGAGACATTGTTCCAGATAGAAGGTATAGGTAGGATATCGTATGATGCCATGGTACACGGGGATATTCCATTTACAATGTTTTATCTCACATTTCTTGCGATGCTAACGCTACTCGGTACCTTGATTGCAGATATTATGTACGCAATAGTCGACCCACGCGTCAGAATAAGTTAATGTTTTACGTGATATAGGAGGGAACCATGGCCAATAATGAATATGAAAACAAGCCGTTGAACACGGACGATATAGATTCAAAAAGAGTAATAAGAGAGGATTTCGTCAGCGAAGACAGGTCTGATGCCCTGGATGACGAAGCACGTATAAAAGTGCTCTCCCCCACCATGCTCGTTATGAAGAGGTTCTTTAGAAACAAGCTTGCCATTGCAGGTCTCATTATCATAGCCTCAATGTTTCTGTTTGCATTTGTGGGAGGATTAATAAGTCCATATGGAGAGGACCAGAGATTTTACACTACTGAAGAAATGATGAAGGACTTTGCAAGTGGCTCTTTCAACAAGGAATACAAGTTCGATTACAAATCGGATATCACCTTTTCTTCTACAGCAAGAGCTAATTTTGTACTGGCGTTGAACAAAAAAGAGACAACCTTTATAGATGGTAATCATCTCTCATACTTTATAGACAGTGTGACTGAGAACTTTCACAAGATTTCTGAACTTGTTCCAGTAGCCGAAAACGTCATGAGGGTTGGGGATGATTTGGTTTTCACCGCTGTTAATGGCTACGAAATAACGGATGAGCTTAAGGATGCCATTGTTAGCACAATGAAGGAGTCCAAAACCCAATTATCCTTTGAAGGAAAAACCTATGTTATTAAAGCTCAGGGAAGAACGTCCACCATATCAGTGGCTAGCGATATTGCCATCGCATCCAAGCTGGTTTACGATGCATATGAACAAGATACTGTATTTGATTATAATTTCAAACTTTTTGCAGAAACAGCTTTCAATACTGAAGGTGCAGACACGTTTACAGTAAATGATGTCACGTACAGGTTTGAGAAGGATGGCGACGAATTCAAAATTTACAAGGTTGACGAAAACGGAGAAAAGGAATACGCCAAAGCTACTAACTTCATAGTTTCACCAAGCATGCAGGATATGTTCCTTTCCATAGAGTTCAAGGAAGCTTTAAAGGAATCAGTACTTGCAAAACAGGAGAAATTTATTTCAATAGATGATAAAAATGAAGAAACCGAGTTTAAGATATATCCCAAGGACAATGAATACCTGGTAAAGAACATGCAGGTAACAAGGGTATTGAAGTCCTACTCTCCACCATCATCAATACACTGGCTTGGAACTGATAGAAATGGAATGGATATTCTTACAAGACTGATGTACGGTGGCAGAGTATCATTAATTATTGGATTTATAGTCATAGCTATAGAAATAGTAATCGGAGTAATACTAGGCGGTATAGCAGGTTACTTCTCAGGTTGGGTGGACAACCTTATCATGCGTATAGTTGACATATTCAACTGCATACCTGTAATACCTTTGATAATCATTCTTGGTTCCGTAATGGATAAGAAGAAGGTTCACCCAACTGATCGTATCTTGTGGCTGATGGTCATAATGGGTATTCTCGGATGGCCTGGTATTGCCAGAATGGTTAGAGGTCAGATTCTATCGTTGAGAGAACAGGAGTTCATGATTGCTGCAGAAGCAACAGGACTAACTGCAACAAGAAGAATTTTCAGGCACCTTGTGCCAAACGTAATTCCACAGCTGATTGTTTTGGCAACAATGGGACTTGGCAGCATCATCCTTACAGAATCCACACTCAGCTTCCTGGGTATAGGTGTAAAGTTCCCATACGCTTCTTGGGGTAATATAATAAATGACGTTACTGACATTCACGTTCTTAAGAACTACTGGTTTGTTTGGATACCTGCGGGATTCCTGATACTGATAACCGTTATGGGATTCAACTTTATCGGCGACGGTCTAAGAGATGCGTTCGACCCCAAAATGAAGAGATAGGTGATAATTAATGGCATTGTTCAATAATGAGAAAAAAGATAAGAAAAAGGCTAGTTACATTTCAGTAAAAGAGTCTCGCAAGATTTCGAAAGAGAACTACAAAAGGTCACGCGAACTTGAAAGAATGCGCTCTTTGATGACCAGGGATGACTATATTACTGAAATGAAGGATAAAAACAATGTATTGGAGATAGACAATCTCCATACATACTTCTTTACAGACATTGGTGTCGTGAAGGCAGTAAACGGAGTTTCGTTCAGCATCCCCAAGGGAAAAACCGTGGGTGTTGTTGGAGAGTCCGGTTGCGGCAAGTCAGTTACCAGCTTGTCTGTTCTGCAGCTTGTTCAGAGACCACAGGGGCAAATTGTTGATGGAGCGATCCGCTTCAATGACGAGGATATAGCGTATGATATTGCTAAAATGCCCGTTGATGAAATGCAGAAAATAAGGGGCAATAAGATATCAATGATATTCCAGGAGCCCATGACAAGCCTTAATCCTGTTTTTAGAATAGGGGCTCAGATAAACGAAGTAATCGAGCTGCATCATCCTGAATATGAGAAAGAACAGGTAATGGCGAGAACCATTGAGCTTTTGGACATGGTTGGAATTGCAAACAGCAAAGGAGTATACAAAATGTATCCGCATGAACTGTCCGGCGGAATGAGGCAGAGAGTCATGATAGCCATGGCACTAGCTTGCAATCCAAAGCTTATCATTGCCGACGAGCCTACAACCGCTCTTGACGTTACAATTCAGGCACAGATACTTGATTTGTTGAAAAACCTTAAGGACAAGATAAACAGCAGTATTATGCTGATTACCCACGACCTGGGTGTTATAGCAGAGATGGCTGATTACGTGGTAGTAATGTATGCGGGCAAGGTCGTTGAACAAGGACTTGCATCGGAAGTATTTTCGAATCCTTCCCACCCTTATACAATAGGGCTTATGAACAGCAAGCCTTCCATCAACAAGAAAGTTAACAGGTTATACAGCATCCCTGGAAAGGTGCCCAATCCAATCAACATGCCAAACTACTGTTTCTTTAGAGACAGATGCGACAGGGCCTTTGAAAAGTGTGCTGGGCCGTATCCAGATACCTACAGCCTGACGGATTCTCTCAGTGTTGCATGCTATCACTATGAAAAGGAGGAAAGAGATGACAACAAATAACGATGTAAAAGACAAGCATGTCGAAGAACAGCCAATAATAGAAGTTAAAGATTTAAAGAAATACTTTCCAATAAAGTCAGGTGTAATACAGCGCACGGTAGGACATGTTAAAGCTGTGGATGGAATTAGTTTCAGCATAAATAAAGGTTCCACAATGGGTCTTGTCGGTGAGTCAGGATGCGGCAAGTCCACAGCAGGAAGAACCATTCTGAGGCTTCTTGAAAAGACTTCAGGCAATGTATACTTTAAGGGAGAAGATGTCTTTGCAGTCAACAAGAAAAGGCTGAGAGAGTTAAGACCAAAGATGCAGATAATCTTCCAGGACCCCTACTCTTCCCTCTCACCAAGACTTCCTGTAGGAGAAATCATAGGGGAAGCAGTAAGGCAGCACAAGATAGTATCGGATGCGGAATACAACGACTATATTGATGATATCATGAACAACTGTGGACTTATGCCTTACCACAAAGACAGATATCCGCACGAGTTTTCAGGTGGACAAAGACAGAGAATATGCATTGCAAGAGCATTGGCTCTGAATCCTGAGTTTATTGTGTGTGACGAGCCGGTATCCGCTCTGGATGTGTCGATTCAAGCACAGATTATAAATCTCTTAATGGATTTGCAGGAGAAGTACAACCTTACTTACCTGTTCATATCTCATGACCTGTCCGTGGTTGAGCACATATCCGATACCGTTGCAGTCATGTACCTGGGTAATATTGTTGAGTACGGCAAGAAAGAAGACATCTTCAGTAATCCTCTTCACCCATATACGGAAGCTCTGTTTAGTGCTATTCCTGTACCAGATCCAAACTATAAGATGAAGAGAATAGTTCTTTCAGGAGCGCTTCCATCACCAGCAAATCCTCCTTCAGGATGCAAGTTCCACACAAGGTGTCCAAAGAGAATGGAGATTTGCTCAAAAGTTGCTCCAACGCCAATAGAGATGGAAAAAGACCACTATGTTGTCTGCCATCTGTACAACAAGGAGACGGAAAATGAACCGGAAGTCAAAGAAGAAGAAAACGTACAATGATGATGACGGCAGAGTTATAGCCAACATGGATTTCGAATATGAACCGGGCCTTAAATGGTTTGCTCCACTAAAGAGAGAAAGACCAAAAGCGGAAAAAGAATCTGAAAAGAAGAATGAAGTGGATATGAATCCACAGCCTCCTCTTTCTAGGAAAGAAACGTTTATCATAATGAGGTCCGCCCTACTTGCAGGGCTCGTAATCGGAACCGTTTTCATCTTAATATATTTTTTAGTCATTCTGTTTTTTTACCTTCTTTGGAGTTGACAAAAAAACACCACCTGCGAAAGCAGATGGTGGTTTTTTTATGTATAATTTCATCCATAGAAGATAAACTAACAAAAACATGAAAGGATGACTATTATGTTTGAAGACAAAATACCAAGCAGACCAATGAAACCTGAAATATATCCTCCAGATCCTTTAAAGCGACCAATAATACCAGACAAACCAAAGGAAAACGAACCAGATACAATACCAAATGCGGAGCCAATAGTTAATCAATTAGGCGAACATTAATAAACTTAAAGCCATTACAGCCATTCCTGCAATCAGCCCGTAAATTGAAATATGGTGGTGACCATATTTCTCGGCCGTAGGCATTAACTCATCAAGAGAAATATATACCATAATGCCTGCAACTGAAGCAAATATAATTCCGAATAACGATGGAGAGATAAACCTCCTAAGAAGTATGAATCCTACAATTGCTCCCAAGGGCTCTGACAGACCGGACAAAAAGGAATACATGAAAGCCTTCTTTCTATTTCCTGTGGCATAGTATACAGGAATGGATACTGCTATTCCCTCCGGAATATTGTGTATTGCAACTGCTACGGCAATACTGATACCTAGTTTCGGATCCTGTATTGCACTCATGAATGTTGCAATACCCTCAGGAAAGTTGTGTATTGCAATGGCAAGTGCTGAAAAAAGACCCATTCTAAGAAGTGAATCATTATCCACTTTCTTGTCCATTTCATTAACATCCCTCATTTCATGAGGGTTTTCTTTTTGAGGAACAAGTTTGTCTATTAACGCAATTAATGCTATGCCCGCAAAAAAGGATATCACACAAACCCAATAGCCCTTTTTAGCTCCAAGTTCTTCAATAAGGGAGCTTTTTGCCTCTGCAAAAATCTCAACCAAGGACACATAAATCATAACACCTGCAGAAAAACCCAATGTAGCGGCAAGAAACTTCTCATTTGTCCTCTTTGTGTAGAATGCAAGCAAGCTTCCAATTCCTGTTGCAAGACCTGCCAATAAAGTTATTCCAAAGGCTATTATAGTGTTAGAAAACCCCAAGTCCATACCGTCACTCCTTGTTCATTGTACTTGCATACGTATATTATACCAGAACGGGAGATAATTCAAAATAGACTATGAGATTTGTTTAGTATGTTATTGAGGATGGGAGAGTTCTTGCTGATTTTCAGTTAAAACCGCTATAAACAAAAAAGCAGCAGGACAACAATCCCACTGCTCCATCTATATAAACCATCTTAGCCTGCCTTTACAAGATTCTCAATATCCTCCTCCACGGTTCCTATTCCTGATATACCAAAGTTCTCAACCAGAACTTTAGCAACATTCGGTGATAGGAATGCAGGAAGTGTTGGACCAAGATGGATGTTTTTAACTCCAAGGTATAATAGTGCCAGAAGTACAATGACTGCTTTCTGCTCATACCATGCTATGTTATACACTATTGGGAGCTGGTTTACGTCTTCAAGTTCAAACACTTCTTTAAGTTTGAGAGCTATGAGGGCAAGGGAGTAAGAGTCGTTGCACTGTCCTGCATCAAGAACTCTTGGAATGCCGCCAATATCGCCCAAATCCAGCTTGTTGTATCTGTATTTTGCACAACCAGCTGTAAGGATTACTGTATCCTTTGGAAGAGCCTGTGCAAACTCAGTATAATAGCTTCTGGACTTCTGCCTTCCGTCACAACCCGCCATTGCGATAAACTGAT
>JAAYLF010000300.1 GCA_012522035.1 Clostridiaceae bacterium | reverse complement strand
TGTTCTCTCCTCACCACCCGTAAGACCAAATCTTAAATCCATAATCCTTTTTTCTCTGACACTCAGCTTTTTGAGCGCTTCTTTCAAAAGCTGATGGTCAACCTCCTCGTCAATCTTCTTGTGTACACCATCCACATCACCAGGGAGAATATCAGACAACAAAAGCTCGTTCCCATCCCAGTCCACCTTCAAGGGTTCGTCTATTGATATCTCAAGTTTCTGACGGTTGCTCCTTCTAAGATACATCAGTATCTCATTTTCAATGCATCTTGAGGCATAAGTTGCAAGCTTGATATTCTTTTCTGGTGCAAACGTATTTATTGCCTTAATCAAACCAATCGTGCCTATTGACACCAGATCCTCAATATTCACATTTGTGTTCTCAAACTTTTTTGCAATGTATACCACAAGTCTGAGATTGTGTTCGATTAGTATGGTCCTTACATCCATATCCTTGTCATCGAAGTGCGCCAGCAGATAGCTTTCCTCCTCGTTTGTCAAAGGAGGCGGGAGCATATCCGGTCCTCCCACATAGAATATGGGCATCGAGCTGCCAAGTCCCAAAAAACGCCTTATCCTGTTCCTTAACACAAACAACCTGTACTTGATCACAAAACCTTTTACCTTAAGCTTTTTAAAGTCCACCATGTCAATTCTCCCCCTCTTTTGTATGTCAGGCTACCAGTTCCGGAGCCAAAAGCGCACTGAATTTGTTGTCTTCCGACAACTGTTTGTCATAAAGACAAACAATCACATCCTTGACATCCTTCTTTTCTTGTCCCTTGTCGTCAATCTCGATATAGTCGGGTTTGAATCCAGGAAGCATTCCGTTTTCACACCCTATGGAGCGGTAAGGTACAATCCTGAATCTGCTTAACCAGCCAGTTTCCAAAAGAGATGAATCCACATGCCCAAGACCCAACCCTTGCTTTGTCAAGAACTCTTTTATCTTCTCAGGAATCAATGACGAAACCGCCTTGGCCTCCACGATTACCACAGGATAACCTGAGATGGGATCTCTTAGCTCATTGCCTGTATCCACAAGCGCCGGAACCCAATCGCCGTTTCCGTCAATGGCAATGTACAAACTTACAAAGCAATCACTGGCTCTGGATCTTTCCCTTATGTATCTTATGAACCTTCCAAACAAAAACATGCCAATAGCTGCAGTCGGGACTATGTAGTTGACTGGATAATCCCAATCCAGATACATGAATCCTTCCTTTGTGACACCACCCATGCCGCCCAGCATGATAAGTGCAAAGGCGCTGCCTGCGAAGATAAAAGTGACGACATAGAACGCTATCAGAGATTTTATAAATCCACCAAGGCGTTTTGGATTGAAAGCTATGGCAACAATCAGCATGGACAATGATGCTTTGCCAAGTACTACCACCGAAGTTTTTGCAGAGCTCATATACACAAGACTTAAAATTGTATACAGAACTCCTATTGAGGACCCAATAACAAACCTGGGGATGTGGTGTTTTAACTTTAAAAAAAGTGACGTTGCGTACAGTATAAGGTAGTTCATTATGAGGTTCTCAATAATGAGGATGTCAAGGTACACTTCCATCCAAAACACCTCCTGACATATATTATTCTGATTGTTGATACATTATACCTGTTCGGATTGTCGAAAATAGACGAGATTTTTCGCAAAGAACATATTTTCAGGATTACTAAAAGCAATATTTAAACCAGACTAAAAAGCATTGAAATAACTCACTGTCAATAAAACTACAAGCTGGTAATAACTGAAATACACTTCCCTTCGTCCACCGCCATCAAAACTTTCGGATATAACAACACATAATTTCAACAACATAAAAAAAGTGTCTCCGACACATCAGCTCCCCTAGCCCCTCAATCTTGAGGGGAACTAGGGTGTTTCTTTTTTTTACTGTTTGTCTTATAATAACAACATGAACATATTGCAAGAAATATTTAAT
>JAAYLF010000299.1 GCA_012522035.1 Clostridiaceae bacterium | reverse complement strand
GAATCCATGCATGGCAAATATGGCGACGAGGCAATGAAGAATACAGCGGTTACCCTTGACCATATAGAGGGGTTTGATAATTTGCCAGATATAGACAAGTATGATATTGCGATAAGGGAAATTGCAGAAAAAGCACCCCTTAGGGTCTGCGAGAATGAGCTGGTACACGGAAGTGCAACATTGGGGCTGGCTATCAGTCACTGCATTCCTGCAACCTACAAAGGTTCTCATGTATTCCATAGTGTGAGCCATCTTACTTCCGGTTTTGACAGGGTGGTGTATGAAGGCATTGATTCCTATGAAGAAAGGATACATAAGAAACTGGAAGAAGAAGGTTTGACGGAAAGACAGAGAAGGTTTCTCAAGAGTCTTTTGAATGTAATTGAATCAATGAGAATATGGCACAAGCGATATTCCGAAGTTGTTGAAATGGGTGATGTTCCATTCAAGAAGGCGGAGAATTTCAAGGAAGCGGTTCAAAGTTTGTGGTTCACCTTTTCCTTCATGCGCCTTTGCGGAGACTGGCCAGGTATCGGAAGAATAGATAAAATATTGGGTCCTTATCTCAAAAAGGATCTTGCACAAGGTGTCTTAACTCTTGATGAAGCCAGAGAAATACTTGCATCCTTTTTCATAAAAGGCTGCGAATGGATTAGAGGAGAAACTCCGTTGGGTTCGGGAGATGCCCAACATTACCAGAATATAATTCTTGCAGGCGTGGATGAGGATAATATAGAGGTTGCGAATGAAGTTACATATCTTGTTCTTGATATTGTAGAAGAGCTTGGGATAAGTGATTTTCCCATAACTGTAAGGGTTAATGAGAATACGGATGAAAGACTTCTTAAAAGGGTTGCGGAAGTAATTCGTCATGGCGGCGGTATTGTAGCGGTATACAATGAGCCTCTAATATTGAAAGCCCTTGAAAACCTGGGATATGACCCCAAAGAGGCAAGAAAGTTTGCTAACGATGGATGCTGGGAAGTACAAATCCCAGGTGAGACGTACTTTTGCTATGTGCCCTTTGATGCCTTGCAGATACTTCTGACAAAAACACTAAATTTGAATGGAGAGTACAAGACCTTTGACAGTTTTGAAGATTTATACAACTGTTTCATAGAGAATCTCAGGCAGGATGTAAATGCAATTTACGAGAATGTGGTAATGGGAAGGTTTATGAATACGGAGAAGGGATATGAGTACAAAGAAGTTATTCCTTGTTCC
This sequence comes from Clostridiaceae bacterium, assembly GCA_012522035.1. Lineage (GTDB taxonomy): Bacteria > Bacillota > Clostridia > UBA1212 > DUPL01 > DUPL01. The sequence continues at coordinate 549 of JAAYLF010000299.1, read as the reverse complement.
GTATCTTCGCTGTTTACAAAAGACTGTATTGAAAAGGCTTCTTCATATTACGAAGGCGGTCCAAGATACACAGTCGTATCTCCACATATTGGAGGAGCCCCCGATGTTGGAAACAGTTTATATGCCATTAAAAGATTGGTATTTGATGACAAGATTATTTCCTTCGACGACCTTATGAAGGCACTTAAGGCGAATTGGGAAGGGTACGAGGTTATTCGTCAGATTGCTCTTAACAAATATGTCTACTATGGCAATGATGACGATAATGGGGATTACTATACTGTCAAAGTACTGGATGACTTTGCTGATATTGTAAATGCGGTGGAAAAGAAGGTGGATATCCTGTTCCCTGCAGGAATCAGCACCTTTGGAAGGCAGATTGAATGGGCTCCATTCAGGGCGGCTGTTCCTTTTGGGTATCGAAAGGGAGATATTCTTTCAGGAAATGCGTCACCAACTCCTGGTACGGATGAGTTAGGAGCAACCGCTACGATAAAGTCCTATTGCAAGATAGATCATGTAAAGCAGGCCTGTGGATCTGCGCTGGAT
>JAAYLF010000298.1 GCA_012522035.1 Clostridiaceae bacterium | reverse complement strand
ATTTGCGACCATTCATAGTTTTCACCTGCAATAGCATCTTTCAGGTTCTCGATAGTATCCTTGATTCCATCAATATACTTATACTCAAGTTTTGCATGTTCTTTTTCCTGGTTTGCAGTTTCTTCAAAAATTGCCGCAATCTGTTCATAACCCTCTTTTTTTGCAACACTTGCATAATAAGTATACTTGTTCCTCGCCATGGATTCACCAGCAAATGCAGCCATCAGATTAGCATAAGTTTTGCTGTCCTTTGATACTTTCTTCATCTAAAAAACCTCCTTAATTACATTTTTATGAATACATATTACCATAATTCTTTTAAACTGTAAAAGATTACTCACCAATTATCTTAACCAACACCCTTTTGTTTCGTTTACCATCAAACTCTCCATAAAATATCTGCTCCCATGGGCCCAAGTCCAGCTCTCCATTTGTAACTGCAACTACAACTTCCCTTCCCATGACGCTTCTCTTTAGGTGAGCGTCTGCATTGTCTTCAAATCCATTATGTCTGTACTGGCTGTAAGGTTTTTCAGGCGCGAGCTTTTCAAGCCACACTTCCAGATCATGATGCAGACCGCTTTCATCGTCGTTTATAAACACGCTGGCAGTTATGTGCATTGCATTAACCAGGCACAATCCTTCCTTTATGCCGCTTTCTTCAAGGCACTCCTCAACATCTCTTGTAATGTTTATGAACTCCCTTCTCTTCTTGACATTGAACCATAATTCTTTTCTGTATGACTTCATTTTATCCCTCCTCACCTTCCTATTATACCAGACAAACTAAAAAAACAAATATTTTAGGCTAAATTTATACATTTGTTATCACTTTTATTTTGCTGTGACACAAATTTATGTTAAAATAACGGTGTAATAACAAGGAGGACAAACATCTAATGAAGAAAATGAAAAGAACGCCCATTTTGATATACTACATCATAGCGGTAGTCGTAATAGTTTTGATAAATGCGGTTTTGATTCCAAAGCTTAGAGAGCCGGAAATTGTTAAAATTGAATATAATGAATTTATTGAAATGATTCAGGAAGGTAAAATTTCCAAAGTTGAAATAGATGAGCGCAGAATACGAATAGAGCCCAAGGAGCAAAAAGGCGTCAGAAAACTCTACTATGAAACAGGAAGACCAAACATATCCCATGATGCCTTGATTGATCTTCTTCTTGAATCAGACATCGACTTCAAGTTCCCCATTCAGGAAGAGACCTCCATGCTTTTGTATCTGTTCATCAATTTCCTGCCAATTCTTGTTCTTATTGGTGCATCCTACTTTATTTTCAGAAGTGCCAGCAAGAGAATGGGCGGAGGAGTAATGAACTTCGGAAAGAGCACTGGCAAGATATACGCAGAAAGGGAAACAGGCAAGACATTTGATGACGTAGCCGGCCAGGACGAGGCTAAAAGATTATTGGTAGAGATAATTGACTTCCTTAACAACCCCGAGAAATACAGTAAAATAGGTGCAAAGCTGCCAAAAGGAGCCCTTTTGGTAGGACCGCCCGGAACAGGTAAAACCTTGCTTGCAAAAGCTGTTGCAGGTGAAGCCAAAGTTCCTTTCTTCTCCCTTTCAGGTTCTGAGTTTGTAGAAATGTTTGTTGGTGTTGGTGCTGCAAGAGTAAGGGATCTCTTCAAACAAGCAGTGGCAAACGCTCCATGCATAGTCTTCATAGATGAAATAGATGCAATAGGCAAAAGCAGAGACAACGCAATAGGAAGCAACGACGAAAGGGAGCAGACCCTGAACCAGCTGCTTTCTGAAATGGACGGCTTTGACTCGTCAAAAGGTGTGGTTATTCTAGCTGCAACCAACAGGCCAGAAGTGCTGGACAAGGCGTTGTTGAGACCTGGAAGATTTGACAGAAGAATAACCGTAGATTTGCCCGACCTGGAAGGACGAAAAGCAATACTTAAAGTTCACGCCCGTGGTGTAAAAATGGATGAAAATGTTGACTTTGACGTAATTGCAAGATCAACTCCTGGCGCATCCGGCGCGGACCTTGAAAACATTATAAACGAAGCTGCGTTGAGAGCTGTTAGAGCAAACAAGAATATTGTAACCCAAAAAGAACTGGAAGAAGCTGCGGAAGTGATTCTGGCAGGCGAGGAAAAGAAGAGCACTGTTCTTTCCGAAAAGGAAAAATGGATAGTTGCATACCATGAGATTGGCCATGCTCTTTTGTCAGCTCTTCTGAAAAACACTGCTCCTGTTCACAAGATAACCATTATTCCAAGAACGTCAGGTGCATTAGGCTACACAATGCAGATAGAAGAACAGGAAAAATACCTCATTACAAAAGAGGAAATCCTGGACAGAATTACAGTTCTTGCCGGCGGCAGGGCTTCTGAGCTTGTACAATTCGGATCACCCACAACGGGTGCTGCAAACGACATAGAAAGAGCTACCCACATAGCAAGAGCCATGGTTACAATGTACGGTATGAGTGATGAGTTTGGTTTTGTCAAGCTCGAAAAGAAAACAAATCCATTCCTTTCAGACGAGGTAGCAGGCAGCTATTCCGAAGAAACCGCTGCAAAAGTCGATGAGGAAACCAGAAGAATTGTCAACACATGTCTTAACAAGGCAATTGAGCTGCTTAAAGATAAAAAGGAAGTATTGGACAAACTAAGCAGGATTCTATTCGAGAAAGAAACAATTACCGGCACGGAATTCATAGAGCTTCTGAAACAGGAAAATATAAATGTCGAGCTGGAAGAAGTACAATAATAGGAATATTAAAGGGGCTAGATAATCTAGCCCCTTTACAATTACCTTTTTAACAACTCTTCAACACGGAAGCGTAGTAATACATTCATACCTGGTGCGTGCTTTGTAAAAGGATTTTGCAAGTTAAATACGCTTTGGTCAATATTCAATGGAGCAGGCAAACCGGTTTCAAACTGGTGCAATACGAATAAGTACGTTTCGCCCACTTCATATGCCGGACTGCCCAGTAAAATAGGGATATTTTTTGGTTATACTTTCTATCCATTAAGACTACAAGTACTCAATTTACCTTTGCAGGTACATATACTCCCTCAACTTCGCAATGATTTCGTTTTCACGTTCATCCCTTGTTGAAAGATTCTTTTCAGTGACAATCCTGTAAAAAGCCTTTGCAGCTCTTTCTGCATCTGGGTATTCCGATATGGTGTCGTTCCGGGGATGCATTTCCAAAAGCCCTGTGAAAATGTCGCACGCCCCAAGGTACAGCTCATTTACATTTTCATTGTTCTCCAATGCTTTTTCAAGAGCGTTTGCCATTTTTCCCTTTATAGCGCACACATTCGACAGATATGACAGACCTATACTGTTCTTGCAGCCTTTTGTAAGGACATAGAACCTTGACTCTTCCTTGTCATAGTCAAGCTCATACACAGCACTTATCTTGCCCCATCCGTTCAAATGCTCCAGAAGTTCAAGTATAAAACTGTTGGCATCCTTTAGTATGTTTTTTGCAGCTACAACAGCATACAAGGCAAACTCCTCATGACTTCCAAGAACCTTTAAGATATCGGCATCTTCCTCTTTTCCAGACTCTCCAAGAAGTGCTATCCCCATCTTCAAAACTTCCCTTTTATCAGTCCTGTGGATAATTTCAAGAGCAGTATTCCTCATCTTTTCCTTGTCACTTGTTGCAAGAAAAGACAAAACAGGGTCAGCAATGGAAATGGCTGCATACTTGAACAGGGTTTTGCACAATTTCTCAAAGTTTTTATCAGAAGGATTCTTCATATGCCGCTTTATTACCCGAGAAATTTGAAAGTTTACAATACTGTACTGCCTTATGGCAAAATCACTCCTCAGGAGTATGCCTTCATATGCTCCCGGCACCCAAACCTCACCTTCGGAAAGGTTCATGTCTCCCGCATCAGGCAGGGAGACACAACCATCCTTCACATATCCATTTTCATCTGTGTTCTGCTTCAAAAACTCATAAATTGATTTCATTTTACTAATTCCTTATCTCAGCACCTAATATAGTGTTAAGTCCGTTGAGGATTTTGCTCATCACCTTGTTGACATCCTCGTCTGTCAGAGTCTTTTCATTATCCCTGAACGTAAGAGAGTATGCAAGGCTTTTCTTTCCTTTCGGAACCTGAGGACCGTCATAAAAATCAAACAGAACAAGTTCCTCAAGAACCTTTCCTCCTCTTTGCTTTATTACTTTCTCCACCTCATTGGCAGGCACTTCCTTATCAACCACAATCGCAAGGTCTCTTGATACTGCAGGGAACTTGGGTAGTTCCTTGTAGGTTGGGATAAGAACTGCCGCCTCAATAACAGGCTCCAATTCCACAAAGGCAAGATATGTGTTCTCAGGACATTCAAAATTGTCACATACCTTTGGATGCACCCTGCCAATCACGCCTGCTTCCCTACCATTTATAAATACCTTTGCACACATGCCGGGATGCATGTATGGCTCATCCTTGCAGGCCGCAAAAGAATAATCCTTAATCTTTAAAGAATCCAGCAATGCCTCCACATCTCCCTTTATGTCAAAGAAAGACATATCGCCATACGCCGCAAGACTTAAGAGCTCCTTGTGATTTGGAAGCTCGTTTTCATCTTCCTGCTTTTCATAAACATATGATATCTCAAACACGCTTACGGATTCATTGCGCCTTGCATGATTCAAACTCAAAATCTTCAACATGCTCGGAGCCATCGAGGTCCTCATAACGCTGAAATCTTCACCTAGAGGATTTGAAATGACAAAAGCATTTCTCAAAGGACTTTCCTTAGGCAAGTTCAGCATATCAAAAACAGAAGGACTTTCAAAAGAGAAAGTAAGAGCTTCGTAATAGCCAATACCTTTTGCATAATTTCTTATCATATCAGAAATTGTCTGTCTTCTGTTCTTTCTACCTAAAGTTGTTTCACATCCGGTAAGCAGCCTTGACTCAATATTATTGTATCCATGGAATCTGGCTATTTCTTCAGAAATATCCGCCAGACATACAACATCCGGTCTGAAGTGAGGAGGTACCACATGGTCGTCAAACACTTTGAACTCAAGACTTGTTAGAATCTCCACCATTCTGTCCCTGGAAATATCAGTACCCAATAATTCATTTATTTTCTCCACATTAAACGGAACCTTTTTTTCCTCGTATGGAACCGGATAGCAGTCCACAGTTCCTTTAAGAACTTTGCCTGCCCCCAGCATTTCCACAATCTGCGCCGCCCTTTCCATGGCCATGGCACAATTTACTGCATTTAGTCCCTTTTCAAACCTTGAAGAAGACTCTGTTCTCATGCCAAGTTTTTTAGCTGTCATTCTTACAGAAACAGGATTGAACAAAGCCGCCTCAAAAACAACTTCCCTGGTGTCATCCATAACGCCGGAGTTCTCTCCTCCCATGACACCAGCAACGGCAATAGGACCTTCCTTGTCAGCTATTACCAAAGTGGATGAATCAAATACCCTTTCAATACCGTCAAGAGTCATCATGGTCTCACCGTCTTTTGCACGGCGCACTATGATCTCATCTCCTCTAACAAACCTTCTGTCAAATGCATGCATGGGGTGGCCAAACTCAAGCATTACGTAGTTTGTAATGTCTACTATGTTGTTTATCGCCCTGATGCCTGCCTGCTGCAGTCTGTCCCTCATCCATTTGGGAGACGGGCCAATCTTTACATCAGTAACAACTCTTGCAATGTATCGCGAGCAAAGGTCGGGATCTTCTATTCTAACTGAAATACGGCTTTTTGCTTCTTCGTCTCCTTCTTCCTTAACCACGATTTCAGGTGCGATATATTTTCTGTTCAATGTAACAGCAGCCTCTCTTGCCAGACCTGTAATGCTGAAACAGTCAGGTCTGTTGGAGGTTACCTCAAACTCAATAACGCTTTCATCTGCACCCAAAACTTCCATAATGTCTCTTCCAACAAGCTGGTTCAGTTCCTCTTCAGACATATCTTTGAAGTCTTCCAGATCCTGAAGAATAATGACGCCATCATCGATTCCACCGGGATAATCTTCATAATCAAGGCCAAGCTCCTCAAAAGAGCAAATCATGCCTTCAGATACTTCTCCTCTCAATTTACCCTTCTTTATCTTGAGGCCATTTGTCAAGGTTGCTCCATCCAAAGCAACAGGAATATATGCTCCAACCCGGGCATTTGGTGCTCCTGTTACTATCTGTAGAACAGTGTCGCTACCAACAAGCATTTTGCAGATTACCAAATGGTCGGAGTTCTCATGAGGGTATAACTCAAGGCATTTACCTACAACAACCTTGCTTATCTCATCGGCCTTGTTTTCAATACCCTCTACCTTGGTGCCACTCATGGTCATGTCCGATGCCAACCCAAGTATGTCTTCCTTGCTCTCTATCTCTATATCCGTATAACTAATCAACCACTTCAAAGGTGCTTTCATAAGTATCTTCCTTTCTATTAGAACTGTTTAAGAAAACGAACGTCGTTTTCAAAGAATTCCCTCATATCCGTTACGCCGAACCTGGCCATGGCGGTTCTTTCAATACCAATACCAAAAGCAAAACCACTGTAAACTTCAGGGTCTATTCCGCATCTTCTCAAAACTTCAGGATGCACCATTCCGCAGCCCAGAACTTCTATATAGCCTTCGCCTTTACACATGCTGCAACCCTTCCCTTTGCAGGTCCAGCAGGATACGTCCACTTCCGCAGAAGGTTCAGTAAACGGAAAGTGGTGGGGTCTGAATCTGACTTTTACATCGCTTCCAAACATGCTCTTTGCATATATCTCCAGTGTGCCTTTCAAATCTCCCATGGTTACACCCTTGTCCACAACCAAACCTTCCAGCTGATGGAAAATAGGTGAATGGGTTGCATCCACACTGTCGGATCTGTATACCTTTCCAGGGCAGATGATTTTTATTGGAGGTTTCTTGTTCTCCATAACCCTTATCTGAACACTCGAAGTCTGTGTTCTTAAAAGTATCTTCTCGGTGATATAAAAGGTGTCCTGAGTGTCTCTAGCCGGGTGACCTTCCGGTATATTCAAAGCCTCAAAGTTATAGTAGTCATATTCAACCTCGGGACCATCTGCAATTTCGTAGCCCATTCCAATAAACACATTCTTCATCTCGTCAATTACCTGATTAAGAGGATGCAAGCCTCCTACTCTCCTCTTTGTTCCGGGCATTGTTACATCAATGGTCTCACTTGCCAGTTTGGCTTCCAGTTCCTTTTCCTTGAGTTCCCTGGTCCTTGACGCAATAGTTGACTCCATATAATCCCTTATTTCATTCGCCTTCTGACCAATTTTGGGTCTTTCCTCAGGACTCAGACTTCCCATTCCACGCAAAACAGCAGTCAAAGCACCCTTCTTGCCCATGTAGGCAACACGAAGTTTTTCAACTTCTGCAGCATTATCCGCTTCTTTTATTCTCTCTGTAAACTCTTGTCTTATCTTTTCAAGTTGTTCAAGCATATATTAATCCCTCCAAAAAAATAAAGCCCTTGCCAAAATACAAGGGACGATTTTACCGCGGTACCACCCAAGTTCATGGCACAATCAACTCCGACATTTCTAAGAATATCAGAGTTGTTGTAATCCATGCACTCATTGCAAGATGTAACGGTCTTAACCGGATACCCCTACTTTGGCATATCACTGTTCAGGGCTCAGCTCCGAAGCGAACTTCATAAACCTTCTGAAGCAGATGCTTTCACCTTGCCATCCTCTCTAAAGCTTCAAAAAGATTTACTACTCCTCTCCTTCACAGCCTTTGAAATATGAATTTCTACCAATATACATTATTTATCATCAATTGTCAAACTATATCCTGCCGCTGCCAAGATTGGTTAAGAAGGCGGTGCATGGACCTGCCTGGGTAAACATTATGCTAAAGTCTGTGGAACCGTTTGTATTGGCAAGCTTCAGTACTATTCTGTTCATGCCCTTCTTGAGAGGTACATCCAGCTTGTGAATATTCTCAGGCGTCCAGTGCTCTGTGGAATCGCTGTACGCAATCAGATTGCCGTCTATCCACATGCGGAACACATCACTGTGGCCGATTTGTATGCAGGCATTCATGTCTTCGGGAGCATACAGATCTCTAACCATGTATACAACACAAGGTCCTGAGAAACCAAACAGATTTTTGAAGTTGAACTTGTCCTCATAGAGGTTTACAGGGAATCCCTGATAAGCAGGATCATCCACCAGTTCCGCCGGCAATGGCTTGTTGCCCAAAAGCTGATCCTCCAAATATTCCTTCTGCCAGTCAGCCTTCATATTAATATGGAACTGTCTTATTTTTGTTGAACTCTCATCTTTTGTCGTTGTTCCTCCCAGTCCTGCATAGTATGATTCGTTTGCTTTAGGTGGAGCAACATAAGTTGTATTCTCCCAGAAAGGACCGTAGACCTTCCACAATGCAGCACCAGCAAGACCGAAGCTTTCCCTGAAGGTGTCATTGTTGTCCAGAGTTATGGTCGCTGTAATTATGTTCTTGTTCATAAGCACTGGAATATCCTTGCTTACCGAAACGGTTATGTCAATACCTGAATTGAACATGCCAATTCTGAATTTCTTTTCCTGAGGCTTTACAGCAAATCCTTCAGGTGCTGAAAACTTTATGGTTCCAGTAGCTTTTATCTTGTTGTTTGTCTCCAGGTATATGGTTATGTTCTTGCTCTCCCCTGGTGCAATGGCAGGAATTCCATCGTTGTATACAACCCTGAAATTAATGGGTAATGAAGGTCTGCCTTCCATTACGGGTACCTTGTCTTCAGGATACCCCTTTATGGTTACCTTCTTGTTCTTGTCAAGGAACAGAAGAGCAGCAAGAGCGGTATCTTCCGCCAGATCATAAACCTTGTCAGACCTTCTGGTAACATTGACTCCCAGTTTGTAGGTCTGCTCTTTCAGGTCATAGTCTTTCATAAGTTTTTTGCCACCTTCAATGATACCTATAATGGCACCAACAGTGGCACAGGTGCAGTCCGTATCAAAACCGCAATTAAGCGCCAGCATTACACTGTTTATGAAATGCCCCTTGCCCAAAAGAAGAGCCATGAGTGTGATTCCTATATTTTGATACATGTTTGTGCAGTCAGGATGACCGTAATCGCGGAGAATTCTGCCAAAGACATATCTCCAGTTGTCGGACTGATCACACCAGTCAATGACCTTGCTTACAAGCTCGTACACTCTTGAATTTTCATCAATATAGTCAAGAGCTCTAATAACCAAAGACTTTATATCCCATTTGTCCGTAAACGCAAGAGATTCAAGAGCAGCCAGATACTGCTCGGCAATGATTGACTCGCCGTAGTGGTCAAGACATCCGTCCATGGCAGCCAGTTCGGCAGCAAGTTTCGCATCTCCTGGGGCAAGGCAAGCCCAGATTTCAGAGCGGATGGGACAGCCCATTCCTTCGATATAGTAGTTGTTGTTAAACTTTCCTGAAAGAGGAGGCATTATGCCCAGATCGTAGTTTTTTCTAAAAGTTGCATACTCTCCAGGCGAATAATCGCACCGATTAAAGAAAGCTTCCGCCAAATCCAAAGATGTGAAGTTTGTGCCGTTCTGTACAATAACATCATGCCATAACACCTGCAAATCAAGATCGTCACTCGGAAGCGTGTTTTCAATGATGGAAGGTGTATACTCCACATTCATTATTCCCTTGTAACCTTCATAAGGTGCACCGATTGTTCCAGCAACACATTTGCCTATCCAACAACCATAAACCTTGTCCACAAACTCTTCCCATTTTAGTGTCATTATAATTCCTCCACCACAACATTTATAATACTTTATATAAATTTTATACATTTTTCTGTAGTATATCAACTTTTATGTATTTTTACAACGATTTATTCTTCTTTTGTTCCTAAATAGATGATAGAATACATCGGAGATAACAATTAATCCACATATTGATTATCTTGTGTTGATAATCTAGAATAAATTGAAACATTTGGGATAAAGGAGAGGACTGAAAAAATGACAATCAGAGAAAATGTAATGGCCATATTGAATTATGAAAAATTTGATCGCATGCCAATTATTGCGTTTGGTTACTGGGCTGAAACTGTGGACAAATGGGCTGAAGAAGGCCATATTTCCAAAGAAGATGCTGAAAACTACAAAAGATATGGCGACAACGGACCTGGAGACAAGGCAATTATGAGCAAGCTGGGATTTGACTATGCCTGGAATCCCCAGGTGGCAGGCCACCACTTTTTGTTCCCAACATTTGAACCCACCGTTCTCGAGGTAGAAAAAGACGGCAGCCAAATCATGAGAGACCCTGCAGGCCTCATAGTAAAAGTAAAACCGGGTGTAGTTTCAATACCCTCTGAAATTGGCACAACCCTGACAGACAGAGCGGCTTGGGAAGAGCATTACCTGCCAAAGCTCCAGTATTCTGACAGCAGAGTCAACATTGATGCAATAAAAGCAGTTCGCGAAAACCATCCAAAAGATCTTCCCTTCGGAATCCACTGCGGCTCCCTCATGGGAAACATCCGGAACATGCTTGGAGTTTTGCATCTCAGCTACCTCTATGTGGATGACGAAGACCTCTATACCGAAATCATTGATACGTTTGGAGACCTCTGCTACGAAGTTACAAAGAGGATAGTTGAAACCGGCATTGAAATTGACTATGCCCACTTCTGGGAGGACATATGTTACAAGAACGGACCGCTGGTAACACCTTCAGTGTTTGAAGAGAAAGTTGGTCCTCATTACAAGAGAATCACCGATCTTTTGAAAAAGCACAATATCAACATTGTTTCGTTGGACTGCGACGGATGCATAGATGCACTTGTTCCAATCTGGGTTGAAAATGGAGTCAACACCATGTTCCCAATCGAAGTTGGAACATGGAAGGCCGACATAAGACCTTGGAGGGAAAAATACGGCAAGGAACTCAGAGGCATAGGCGGCATGAACAAAAATGTATTTGCAATGGACAAAAAGGCTGTGGAAGAAGAAGTTGAAAGGCTGAAGGCACTGGTTTCCCTTGGTGGATACATACCTTGTCCAGACCACAGAATACCACCTACTGCAGACTTCTCCCTTGTCGCATACTATTGTGAGCTTATGGCTAAAACAACCTTCTAATTGAAATGCCATAAAAAAAAGTGTATAATGTTTTGAACCAATATTTTAATATTGGCAGAACTGTCAGGAGGAATGCATATGGCTAAGGAAAAAGTTGTACTAGCGTATTCAGGTGGACTTGATACATCAATTATCATTCCATGGCTGAAGGAAAACTACGATTATGAAGTAATAGCGGTTGCTGCTGATGTGGGTCAGGGAGAAGAACTTGAACCACTTAGGGAAAAGGCAATTAGAACAGGTGCTTCAAAAATATATATTGAAGATTTGAAACATGATTTTGTAACCAATTACATCTTCCCTACCCTGAAAGCAGGTGCAATATATGAGGGTGATTATCTTCTAGGCACATCCTTTGCAAGACCATGTATTGCAAAAAGACTTGTTGAGATTGCAGAAAAAGAAGGTGCAGTTGCAATAGCCCATGGCTGCACTGGCAAGGGTAACGACCAGGTAAGATTTGAGCTTACCATAAAAGCTCTGGCTCCACACATGAAAATCATAGCACCATGGCGTATCTGGGACATAAAGTCAAGAGACGAAGAAATTGACTACGCACTGGAAAGAGGTATTGATGTACCTGTTACCAAGGAAAACAACTATTCCATGGACAGGAACATATGGCATCTGAGCCACGAAGGGATGGACTTGGAAGATCCATGGAACGAGCCAAAGTACGACAAGATTCTAAAACTGATTGTTCCGCCAGAAAAGGCACCGGACAAACCCGCTTATGTGGAAATCGAGTTTGAAAAAGGAGTTCCGGTAAAGGTAGACGGAAAGGCTATGAATTCGGTAGAACTTCTTACCTGCCTCAACAAAGTGGCAGGAGAAAACGGGGTTGGCATTGTGGACATGGTTGAAAACAGACTTGTTGGAATGAAGTCCAGAGGAGTATACGAAACTCCTGGAGGAACCCTCCTCTACAAAGCCCACAGAGCCCTTGAACTTATCTGCCTTGATAGGGACACCCTCCACTACAAAGACATTCTGGCACAAAGATATGCAGAACTCGTATACTACGGCCAGTGGTTCACTCCTCTTAAAGAAGCCTTGGATGCATTTGTTGCCTCGACACAGAAAACAGTTACTGGTACTGTCAGACTCAAGTTATACAAAGGCAACTGCATGCTGGCAGGAACCAAATCCCCATACTCGCTTTATGACGAGGACATTGCCACCTTTGGAGCGGACGATGTATACAATCAAAAAGATTCGGAAGGCTTCATAAACCTCTTTGGTCTTCCTGTGAAAATAAATGCGTTGATGAAAAAAAGGAATGAATTGAAATGAAACTGTGGGGAGGACGCTTCTCTGAAGCAACGGATAAAATAGTTGATGACTTCAACTCCTCAATCCGTTTTGATCAAAGGCTCTACTATTACGATATAAAAGGAAGTATTGCCCATGCAAGAATGCTGGGCAATTGTTCTATTATTCCCAAGGAAGAAGCCGAATTGATCATAGCGGAATTGAATGCCATACTGAAGGATATTGAAGATGGCAAGATAGAGTCTGAAGTGGACGCAGAAGATATTCATATGAATATTGAGAAAATCCTTATAGACCGGATTGGTGACGTGGGAAAGAAACTTCACACCGGCAGATCAAGAAACGACCAGGTGGCTCTCGACATACGCATGTTCCTGAAAGAAGAAACCACGGATATTATAAACATGCTGAAAGAGCTTATGACGGTTCTTGTCAACATAGCCGACAAACACAAAAGAACCATTCTGCCCGGGTATACCCATCTGCAAAGAGCCCAGCCTGTGACTCTTTCCCATCACATGCTCGCCTATTTTGAGATGTTCAAAAGAGACATCGAAAGACTTAAAGACTGCTATAAAAGAATGGATTCCATGCCATTAGGTTCAGGGGCCCTTGCAGGGACCACTTATCCTTTGGACAGGGAAATGGTAAGAAAGGAATTAAACTTCAACGCACTTACATTAAACAGTCTGGACGGTGTGTCTGACAGGGATATTGTCATTGAGCTTGCTTCCTGTTTGTCCATACTTATGATGCACTTAAGCAGGTTCTCTGAAGAAATCATTCTGTGGGCAAGTCTTGAGTTTGGATTCATAACTCTTTCAGACAGCTATTCCACCGGCTCTTCCATTATGCCTCAGAAGAAAAACCCGGATGTGGCGGAACTTGTCAGAGGCAAGACCGGAAGAGTATACGGCTCCTTGATGGCTCTCCTCACTGTCATGAAAGGATTGCCCCTTGCATACAATAAGGATATGCAGGAGGACAAGGAAGCAATATTTGACTGCGTTGATACTGTTAAAATGTGTCTGCCGGTATTCACCAGAATGCTTGAAACCTGTTCCTTTAATACGGATACAATGTACAAGGCGGCACAAAAGGGATTTACAAACGCAACAGATTTTGCCGATTACCTTGTAAAGAAAGGTATACCTTTCAGACAGGCGCATGAGATTACAGGTAACCT
>JAAYLF010000297.1 GCA_012522035.1 Clostridiaceae bacterium | reverse complement strand
ATCCACAGGAGGCAGGATGTTCTTTCTGTACAGTTCCCTGCTTAATATTATCTGGCCTTATGTAATGTAGCCGGTAAGGTCCGGGATGGGATGTGTTTTGTCATCCTCGGGCATTGTAAGTATGGGGATCATTGTAATGGAGCCTGGTTTTGACTTCTGTCTTCCTGCCCTTTCGTAAATTGTAGCCAGGTCCGTGTACATGTAGCCGGGGTAGCCTCTTCTTCCTGGTATTTCCTTCTTTGCGGCAGACACTTCCCTCAGTGCATCCGCATAGTTGGTAATATCGGTAAGAATTACAAGCACATGCATGCCTTTGTCAAAAGCAAGATATTCACTGGCAGTAAGAGCAAGTCTCGGAGTGGATATTCTCTCTATGGCCGGATCATTTGCAAGGTTTACAAACAAAACAGTCCTGTCAATGGCTCCGGATTCCTTGAAGCTTTCTATGAAGAAGTTGGCTTCTTCAAAGGTAATTCCAATTGCGGCAAACACAACGGCAAAGGGTTCCTTTGCTCCTCTTGTTTTTGCCTGCCTTGCAATTTGCGCTGCCAGCTTCGCATGAGGAAGACCACTGCCTGAGAATATGGGCAGTTTTTGTCCTCTCACCAGGGTGTTAAGACCGTCTATTGCAGATACACCGGTCTGGATGAACTCTGAAGGATAGTCCCTTGCCACAGGATTCATGGGAAGTCCGTTAATGTTCATCCTTTTTTCCGGGATAATGGGAGGACCTCCGTCAATTGGATTTCCAAGACCGTCAAATACTCTTCCTAATATGTCTTCAGAAACGCCAAACTCCATGGGCTTTCCAAGAAAACGCACCTTGCTGTTTGAAAGGTTTATGCCAATGGAACTTTCAAACAGCTGCACAAGAGCATTGCTTCCGTCCACTTCCAGCACCCTGCAGCGCCTTATCTCGCCGTTTGCCAGCTCAATCACGCCCATTTCGTTATACGTCACATTTTCAACATCCCTAACAAGCATTAGCGGTCCTGCAACTTCTTCTATGGTCTTATACTCAATCGGCATTATATCTCCTCCTTGCCAGCCAGAGCCTTAAGCTCATTCCTAATCCTCTCACTTATTTCAGCATACCTTGCATGTATCTCTTCTTCCTTGACATACTTGAATCTGCCAATGGCTTCCCTTGCAGGAATACTCACTATATCCTCAATATTTCCACCCTCTTTAAGGAGCAGTGCAGCCTCATCATGGTATTCAAAAATGAGTCTCATAAGCAGGAACTGTTTTTCAAGACTTGTGTAGGTATCAACCTCATGAAAGGCAAGCTGATGGAGAAAATCTTCCCTTATGGATCTTGCCACTTCCATCTTGAGTCTGTCCTGAGGTGACAAGGCATCCATACCTACCAGCTTCACAATCTCCTCCAGCTCCGCTTCATCCTGAAGGAATTGAAGCATCCTTATTCTAAGCTTGCACCAAAGAGGTGAAATATTCTCGTTAAACCACTTCTCCAAGGTATCCACGTAAAGGGAATAACTTGTAAGGTAGTTTATGGCGGGGAAATGCCTTTTGTATGCAAGATTTGCATCCAGACCCCAGAATACCTTTACAATCCTGAGGGTTGCCTGGGTTACAGGTTCCGAAAAATCTCCGCCAGGTGGCGAAACTGCTCCAATGGCAGTAAGGGTGCCTTCCCTCTTATCCGATCCCAAGGACACAACCCTGCCGGCTCTTTCGTAGAACTGGGCAAGACGGCTTCCCAAGTATGCTGGATAACCTTCCTCTCCAGGCATCTCTTCAAGCCGTCCTGACATTTCTCGCAAGGCTTCCGCCCATCTTGAGGTGGAATCCGCCATCAGCGCAACAGAATACCCCATGTCTCTGAAATACTCCGCTATAGTTATTCCCGTATAAATGGACGCTTCTCTTGCTGCAACGGGCATGTCGGAGGTGTTTGCGATCAAAACCGTTCTTTCCATTATGGATTTTCCTGTTCTCGGATCAACAAGCTTTGGAAACTCCATAAGAACGTCCGTCATCTCATTGCCTCGTTCCCCACATCCAATATACACAACAATATCGGCTTCCGCCCATTTTGCCAGCTGGTGCTGGGTTATTGTCTTTCCACTCCCAAAGGGACCCGGAATTGCAGCCACTCCCCCCTTTGCCACAGGGAAGAGGCAGTCAATAACCCTCTGACCTGTCACCATGGGTTTTTCAGGCGGCAGCTTCTTTTGATACGGCCTTTCCTTTCTTACCGGCCAGGTCTGCATCATGGAAAGATCCACTTTTCCCTTTTCTGTTTCCACCACTGCAATTGTATCGGTGACGGTATAAGAACCTTCTTCTATCTTCAAAATGGTACCCGAAACTCCATAAGGCACCATGATTTTATGCTCAACCACTTCCGTTTCAACAACGGTGCCCAAAACATCTCCTGCTTGTACATAATCACCTTCATTGACACACTTTACAAAGTCCCATTTCTTCTCCCTGTTTAATGAAGGCACCATGACACCTCTTGTCAGGTTGTGTCCCGATATTCTCATAATCTCATCAAGAGGTCTTTGTATTCCATCGAATATGCTTCCTATCAAACCAGGACCCAGTTCGACACTCATGCGAAGATTTGTAGACACAACCACATCTCCAGGGCCAAGACCTTCCGTCTCCTCGTAAACCTGTATGGAAGCCCTGTCCCCATGCATCTCTATAATCTCACCTATTAAATTTGCCTTTCCAACCCTTACCACATCAAACATGCTGGCATGCCTCATGCCTTCTGCCACCACCAAGGGTCCTGATACTTTAACAATGGTACCGTGATTCAAATATAACACCCCTTTAACCAAGTATGTCTGCTCCGACTGCATTTTTAACGAGCTCGCCAATATTCCTCATGCCCTCCCCGGTATTGCCCTTAAGTCCGGGGATAAGGATTATGGCAGGAATTGTCTTTTCTTTATACTTCTGTATTACCTCGGGAATACAGGATGCAAGTTCCTCAGTTATGAATATTGCGGCATAATTTAATTCAACCAGCTCCCTAAGTTTCGCAAGGGCATTGTCTTTGTCAGCCACAACCGCATGCATGCCTATAGCCTTAAAGCCTTCCACACTGTCCTTGTCTCCCATTACAGCCACTTTATACATATATGTTTCGCACCCTCTCCCTTATTGTATCCTTTTCAATTCCATTCTTCATGCAGAAAAGTACGATCCGGATATTGGCAATCTCCATTTCCTTGGCTATGAAATACGCAAAGACTGGCTCCGGACCCAATACCCTGTCTTTTACTTCCATGCACATCCTTGCAAGTCTTTCATCACATTCCTTTTCAAAAAGCACTACCGAGTTTTCCAATATTTCTGCCATATCTTTATACTTCGTCTTTTTCAAATATGAAACAAGGGCCTCCCTGCCTTCAGCACAAGCTTCCAAAAGAGCCTCCCTGTCAGGATCGGCCACATGGCACAAGGAAATATTGGCCATTTCCTTGTCCCTAATCCCGCCTGAAAGCCTGTACGCAATCTTTATATTCGCATAGGAAGCAAAGGTTTGGGCATACGATATCAAAAACTCATTCCTTGTCTTTTTAACTTCATTAAGAACTGAATCAAGGCAATGTCTGTCAACCACCAAATCACACAGGAAAGCATCTTTGGTTCTGACAAGGATATCATATGCTTCAATAGCACATTCCTTCAAACCATAAGGAAGATTGTCAAAGTCCTTTTCATCCACTCTTTCCTTTAACAATTCCGGCAGGACACAGGATGGCTGCAAAAAGTCCCTTGCTTCAACACCGAGCACTTTTGCTTTAAGGGAAACCTTAAGGTTGTGGAAGTCATTCTTTAATAGATAAAAGGAAAACACATTACTGTCTTGTAGCGTATCAACAAGAAAGTCCCAAACCTCTTTTGATTTCTGATTTAAATATGCGTTAAGGTTTTCAAGGGAAATGTCCTTGTATCCCTTTGAATCAAGAAATGACAAGCTGCTTTCAATATCTGGCATGTCAACCAAAGCAGCCATGTCGGATTTTGATATGAGACTGGTTTCCCGATAGCGTATCACTCCCACACTGTATGCATAATCAGTTTCCCTCATTCATTATCCTCCTGAAAAAGAACTCTGTACACTTGCTCTCGGATTTCCTCTTCCATGCCTTTTATCAAAGCCTCAAAAGTACAGTTTATATCCACATCCCTGTACTCAATTACAAAGCCATCCTTAATGTCAATGCTCTCACCCTTTACCACATGCTTTCCATCTTCTTTCAGCATGGAGTTGACTTTGTTCAGGAAAGTATCTGTAATTCGTGGCAGATCCTTTTCTGAAAACCTCAATACCCCCTCACCTTTCAAGGAGTGTTTGAGTATGAGTTTTTTTACAAGGGAAAGATAATCGTCACCTTGTAGATCCCGCACCCTTTTTAACGCCATTTCCACAACTTCATCAATAAGCTGATTCTTAGCCTTAAGAAGCATGTTTCTTTTCTCAAGCTCAAAGGTCTTTTTTGCAATGCTTATTCTGGCTTCACTGTCAGCCTTGGCTTTTTCAAGCCTCTTTTCCTTCTGACTTAAAGCTTCCTTTTCAGCATCGATATAGAATTCATCAGCTTCCTTTGTGGCAGCATCAATTATTCTTTTAACTTCCGCTTCGCATTCTTCTTCAATTTTTTTCAGAATCTTCTCAAGACCTGTATCCATATTTCCAACCCTTATCCTATTCCATTCAATGCAAGTATGGATATTAGAAGTGCCAGTATGGCATAAATCTCAACAATAGCTGCAAGCGTTACTGCTCTACCGCTTTGCTCGGGTTTCTTTGCCACAATGCCAACACCTGCAATTGCAGTTCTTCCCTGCTTGATAGCAGACCAGTATCCTACAATGGTAATAGGCATGCAGGCAAAGAAGTACATAAGGCCCTGCCCCCAGGATAGTGTCTGAATCTCTCCTGCCAGAAGTCCCAGTTTGCTCAGTGCAAGAACAGCAACCAGAAGACCGTAAAGACCCTGGGTACCAGGAAGAAGCTGAAGTATCAAGAGTTTGCTGAACTTGGAAGGATCTTCTGATATTACTCCTGCTGCGGATTCACCCACCATTCCGGTAGCTTTCGCAGAACCCATTCCTGAAAAGAGAGCTGCGGATACCGCTCCCAAAACAGCTATAACTATTCCGTATTTGTCCATTGTTAAATTTCCTCCTTAATCTTTACATATGCGGTATTTATTCTAAAAGGTTTGAAGGCTCTGCCTCCACCTTCATAAAACTTGGAAAAAAGCTCAATAAACATAAGTCTGTTTGTATGCACATAAGCACCCAATGCATTTATTGCAAAGTTCAGACTGTGTCCCAGCAAAAATGCAATCGTTAGTGCAATGGCCTTGACTACAGGATTTGAAGGCAGCACTCCCACCATGTTGACAACGCTGGCAACGCTTCCTGTACAAAGACCCAGTGCCAGAAGTCTAGAGTATGAAAGGAAGTCGCTTACATACCCGGAAAAGGTATTGTAAAGACTGTAAAGCCCACTGCCCAGGCCAAGCAGAATCTTTCTTGTCCTGTATATTTCAGCAAGTATGACAAGTATAACTCCCAAACCGAGGAGGTATTTCCCTATCCTAAGAAGCACAGGAGGTACAGCCACCAGATATGTAGCACCCAGGAAGGCACCGCCTGTTACCAGGGATATGATTGGTACCGAATCAAAGAATCCGTCCAGGATACTTCCCTTCCTGGCAGAGATTACACCCTTGGTCAAAACTCCTGCAAACAGATGGGCCATTCCCAAAAGGAAGGCAAAGATTAAAAACTTTATGGGAAAGTCTATGGGATTGAACCACAGGGCCATGTTGGGTGGAGTTTTATGAAGAAACTCCTTGTATATCACAGGAACTATATCTCCAAACCAGCTTCCGAATACAGCTCCCCAGAACACTGTGGAGATACCGCAGTAAAAGAACATGGAAAAGGTTTTCTTGACGGATTCCTTTACATTCTTCTTTTTAATCATAATAAAGGAAGCAACCGCCATTACAAGGCCGTATCCGGCATCGGAGAACATAAGGCCAAAAAGAAGGTAGTAAAAGAAGGCCATGACCGGACTTGGATCCGGATCCTCCTTGCCCGGAAGAGCATACATCTCAGTTATGGATTCCATCGGCCTTACGAAACTGTTGTTCTCGAGCAAAACCGGAACGTCCTCATCCTCTTCCGGATCATATATGTCAAAACATGTGTTAAACCTTGCATAAATAAGATTTGTGCATCTTTCAATCTCCTTCCCAGGTATGTATGCCGAAATAACGACCACATGAGGAGTGTTTGCAAGCTTTTTTATCTCCTCATACTTGTCCTTCCTTATGGACAAATAATCTATTACAAGCTCGATATCATCAAGTTTTTGAGCATGTTTTTTCAAAAGACTTGTTTTTTCCTCTATGGATTTTTCCAGATCTTTCTTTTGATTCTCAATTTCTTTAAGTCTTTCAACAGGCAGAACGGAACAGGAGTATTCAAAAGGATAAAACTCAAGCTGCCTCAACGTCTTTTCAACCAAAGCAGTGGCATCCTTGTGGCAGAGAACAAGAACACAGGTCTGGTCCTTGAACGCCTTTAAAATCTCAACGTGAACCAGATCATTGTCAATCAAACTTAATATGTCCTCTTCTGCAAGAGCCTTTTGAAAATGACCAATGTATATCTTTGCATGTTTTGTTTCTTTTTGATTTGCGTTTATCTTCAAATCAGACCAGATTAGAAGAGAGTCGTATTCAGTCTGGAGGGAGTTCTTTCTTTCCTCGTCTTTTTCTATTCCTTTTGATAAATCAACTATCTCACGGCATAGTTGTATTGTGGATTTGTAGCTTTTGCTTTTCTCCACAAACTCATTCCTGTCAACAACCCTGCCTTCAAGAAAAGAAGACAAAAACGGCTTCTTTCTGTCTGCGTACCTTTCCACAATCTCCTTTGCACGCACAGCCAAATCCATATCCCTTTCAAACTCGTCTATGAAAGGCTGGGTGTTGACTTTTTCTATACCTTCCCTATCCACATCAATTATCTCGACACAGCCTAATTCCTGCAGCATTTCAAGAACGTCCTTGCGCTCTTTCCGCAAGGCAATTATGTCGATTCTCTTCATTTGTAGAATTGCCATTAATTTTTCCTCCTAGAAAAACAGCTTCTCAACCACCAAACCGACAGCAGCTTCCTTCCTGCCCTCGGCCTTTTTAACAAGCTCTTCAATTTCTTCCTGAGACTTTTGGGAATACTCTTCCTTAAGTCTCTCTATTTCCTTGTCAGCATCAAGCTGAAGCTTTAATACTTCATCCTTTTCTTCCTGATCCAGTCTTTCAAGCATTTCTCTTACCCGCTTCTTGCCTTCCTGGATTATTCTTTCAGCTTCATGCCTTGCTTCCCTTATTCGCTTGTCGGATTCCTTTTCCTTTTCAAGAACAAGATCTAAAGCCTTGTTTGACAAATTAACCACCCCGTTATTGCAATAAAGTAGAGAACCAAGCAAAGTTCTCTACTTGTAACTATACTATTCATTTTAATACACTAATATGTGGAAATCAAATACTTGGGCGACTGGATGTTTTTTCTGAAGTCCTTAAGTTCATAATCCAAATCTTTAGGAATTCTTAAAGCAACATTTCCTGTCACATTATCTATATCGATAAAAATCT
>JAAYLF010000296.1 GCA_012522035.1 Clostridiaceae bacterium | reverse complement strand
GTTACAGGTATGTATTCGTTTGTCAAGCTAACAACTCCCCTTGTTTTTCTTTTATTATAATCAATCTAAAATTTTATGTCAATATATATTTTTAAATATTAAAAAAATATTTCATTAAAAATTATATGAAAACCCGGCCAAGGCCGGGCAAAACCTATTCCTCCCTGAGAGGATATACCATTTCCTTTGTTTCCAAGAGGAACTTCTCAACCTTTTCATAATTCTCCTGGGCCACACTCAAATATATAATATCCGTTATGAGCAGCATTGAATATCTTGAGCCAATTGCTCCAATCCTGATATCCTTTTCTATGCTGGGCACCTGGAACATGGCATCGGACATTTGCGCCAAGGATGAAGTATGGTTGCTGGTGACACTTATGCAGTATGCTCCGTTTTCTCCAGCCTTTCTTAATGCATTTATTACTGGTATCGTCTTGCCACTGTACGAAAACGCGATTGCAACATCGTTCCTTGTGGCATGAACGGCAGATGACAGCTGTATGCTGCTGTCCATGTCAAAGAAACATCTCCTGCCGATACGTATAAGTTTGGTGTACAGATCATTTGCTACCATTGCGGAAGCACCTACACCGAACAGGAATACATTATCAGCCTTTCTTATCTTCCTTACAGCTTCAGTCATCAACCTGAAGTTCATGAGTTCAATGGTATCCTTTACAACAACATCTATGGTGGTTGCGACTTTAATAGATATTGACTTTGCCGTATCGGTTTCCTCGACGATTAGTTCAGGCATTTTTTTTGTTCCCTCGTTAATATCCAAGGCAAGGTCATACTTGAACTCGTTAAGGCTGTCATACTGCAGTCGCTTTATGAACCTTATTACCGCAGAAGCGGATGTACCAGAGCCTTTCCCTATTTCAGAACTCGATTCAGAAAGAGCCCTGTCTGGGTTCTTCAGAACATATTCCGCAATCTTTACATCTGTCGGTGTCAACCCTTCTTCTTTTTCCTTGACTCGTGTATAAAAGCTCATTCTCATACCTCACTTGCAATCATTTGTTAGAGATTATATACCAATCAAACAGATGCAAGCAATATCCCTGTTACTCTCCAGTATGTCCTTCCTTGTACTTTTGAATGTATACCTTAGTCATATCCCAGTATAACGAAGGCGCCGGATTTCCATCTTTGTCTATCCATTTCTCAATAGGGTAATCGTCAGGATAATCGGAAGTATCCGCTGAAAACACTGCGGTATGCTCCGCATATTCATTGAAGGAGTTAATCACCACAAAATCAGGCACAATCTCCGACTTCAGCAGCGTCTCCCATGCTTTCTTGTACCATTCTCCCCTGTTCCTGTATACCTTTTCCGCTGCGAAATTAAACTTGTACCACCCAGGCATTATTGTCGCCACATCTTCCGAGACAAGTGTTCCTTCGGGCATTACCCATCCCCAGTATCCTGGCTGTCTGGCATGTCCTATGGCAAAACGCAACGTGAACTTGTCAGCATATGTCTTGTCTCCATCATAAGC
>JAAYLF010000295.1 GCA_012522035.1 Clostridiaceae bacterium | reverse complement strand
GTATTATCCTTATTGCCATTATATGAATTCTCATAAAATAATCTACAATAAATCCGTTATTGATACTCTATAAAAATTTTGGTAATATTAGATAAAGAAATAAAAAAGGAGCATGATTTTATGAACTTTGACTTGCTACATCCTGCAGACCAATTGGTAATGATAATGGAAAGAATTTATGCATACGGCATGACAACTACATCAGGTGGCAATCTGTCAATTCTTGATGACAATGGAGATGTATGGATAACTCCTGGCGGAATAGACAAAGGCTCACTTACAAGAAACGACATAGTTAGAATTAAAGCGGATGGGACTATTGATGGAATACACAAACCTTCAAGCGAGCTTCCCGTTCATCTGGCAATTTACAATACAAGAGGAGACATAAGAGCTGTTCTACATGCTCATCCACCTGCACTCGTAGCATTCAGCATAGCAAGGAAGATACCGGAAACAAAGCTGATACCCAACGTGGCACAAATCTGCGGTACAGTTTCAATGGCTCCTTACGATGTTCCTGGCAGTACCGGATTGAGCAAGAAAATCGCTGCCGAATTTGAAAAAGGACATAATGTTGTAATGCTTGAAAACCATGGTGTTTTTGTTGGAGCTGCAGATCTGTTTAAAGCATTCATGGCTTTTGAAACTTACGATTTTTGTGCAAGACTTGAAATTGAGGGCAGATGCATAGGAAACATACGAGCTCTTTCGGACAAGCATATACAAATGTCAAAAGAAAAACAGCATGTTAAGATGGACGAATTTGTAAACAAGAATGTAACCAGCGAAGAACGTGCAGTTAGAAGGGATATGTGCAAATTCATAAGAAGGGCATATGACCAACAGTTGTTTACAAGTACACAGGGAACGTTCTCCCAGAGATTGTCCGACGACAGCTTCATAATCACGCCTTTTGCCAAAGACCGCAAGTATCTTGAAGAAGGGGATCTGGTTAAAATTGTAGGGAACTGGTGCGAATCCGGCAAGCTTCCATCAAGGTCGGCACCTCTCCATCAAAAGATATACAAAAAGCACCCATGGATTAACTCTATTATTATTGCGCATCCGCCCAGCTGCATGGCATTTGCGGTAACAGATGCAGAGTTTGATTCCAGGATAATTCCCGAAGCATACATCATGCTGAGAGATGTAAAAAAGGTGCCTTTTGGAGCAAGCTTCATGCAGCAGGATATGGTAGCAGACATGTTCAATGACATGAACCAGATATTAATCATGGAAAACGACTGTGTAATTGTCACCGGTTCCAGTCTGCTTAATGCTTTTGACAAACTTGAAGTTATGGAATACAGTGCAAAAGCCCTAGTAAGAACATCTCAGATCGGCAAAGTTGTTTCAATTAATGATGACGAGGTAAAAGATCTCAGAAAAGCTTTCAAATTCTAAGAGAAAAACTCCGTCTTGTCGAATGACAAGATGGAGTTTTTTAGTCCCAATAAAGAGTAAACAAGTTTTCACTGTCCATAATTTGAACCATTTCGTCAATGCCATTTTCAAGCCTGTCTATCACTTCAGGGGAGAAAAACTTTATCCTGTAGGCAAGTTTTCTCAAATTCTTTGGCTTGGATATGAATTCCGCATCCACTTGCTGCATATCCGCATATACAATCCTGTAATCACATTTGAGTACTTTTTTCCATACAGTAAGTTTTTGAATTATCATTTCATTTGTAATTCCGTCATTAAAGCCTGCTGTACCTGCCGCACGAACTATATCCATATCGTCATTGCCAGGAATAATTGCAATACAGTCATTGCCCTCTGCAAGACGAATAAAATATTCCGAGGCAAAAGCCATGCAATTGATATTCTTTTTTTGCATTTCCCTATTTATGGAAGAAACCTTGCTTCTCAAAAAACTACCAGGCAAGAGTTTATTACCCAGTTCCACACATACGCCATCCTTTGGCACATAATCCAAATCTTCTTCGCTATAACCGAAATATTGATACAATGGTTTGTTAAAATGGCTTTTCAAAATCTCCAATGCCTCAATGGGCACGGAAGTCATGTCAAGCAGTTCAAGGTCCGAATCTGTCAGCCTCATATGAACTCCCTTCATTCTTTTTTTTATTTATTTTACCATGAAAACCTTGCAATTTGAATTGCATTTGACTAAATAAATGCAGAATATATAATATTTATGTATCAAAACTTCAGGAGGCATCATGAAGAAAAGTTATTTTATCATTATATCGGTCCTATTGATAATCATTTTGGGACTTGCCATATACATAAATATTGGCAAACCAGAGAATTCACCTCCGGTCATGCAGGAAACACCTGTGCCAACTGCTACTTATCAACCTACGCATAATCCAACACCAACATTGACACCAACGCCTACACCTGTTCCTGAAATAAAGATAAGTCTGGTATCCTGCGGGGACATAATGTATCATGGACCGCAGTTAAGATCCGCATTTAACGAAGAAACCGGCGAGTACAACTTCATGAACAATTTTAAATACATAAGGGAAATTGTCTCAAAGGCAGACTATGCTGTAGCCAACCTTGAAACAACACTGGCAGGTTCCGACAATGGATACAAGTATAGCGGTCATCCCGCATTCAACTCTCCTGATGCCGTACTTGACAGCATAAAGGATGCCGGCTTTGACATGCTTCTTTTGTCTAACAATCATATCTACGATACTAGAAGAGTTGGAATGGAAAGAACATTAATGAAAACCATGGAATATGGTTTTGATACCCTTGAATTGGAAGGGGAGGGCCTTCAAAGTTATTATGTGAAAGAAATAAATGGTGTGAAGATAGGATTTTTGAATTACGGATATGAATCTGCGGACTACAGAAAAGATGATGGGAAGTATATAAACGGCATCTTTGCAAAGAACGAGGATGCCAGACTCATAGATACCTTCAATTACTCCATGAAGGACGAATTCTATAATGAAGTCGAAGAAAGAGTAGCTCAGCTAAAGCTGGACGGGGCGGATTTGATTATCCTTTACATACATTGGGGCAATGAGTATCAGTTGAAAGAGAATTCTCACCAAAGGGAAATTGCTAGAAAAATTTGCGAACTTGGTGTGGATGTAATATTTGGTTCCCATCCGCATGTTATTCAGCCCAGTGAAATAATTACTGACGAGAATACTGGCAAAAGGACAATATGCTTTTATTCCCTTGGCAACTTCATATCAAACCAGAACAGGGTAACCCTGAAAGACCCTTCCGTACCCCTGTCCGAGTATACGGAAAACGGCGTTCTTGTATGGCTTGACATTACAAAACTTCCAAGCGGGGAGACCTTTGTCAGCAAGATTGAGCTTGTACCAACATGGGTGCATAGATTCTTCAAAGAGGGAAGGACAAGGTATGAAG
>JAAYLF010000294.1 GCA_012522035.1 Clostridiaceae bacterium | reverse complement strand
GCTCGTTTATACTTAACGCTTGAGCAAATAAAACTGCATTATTATACATTGAAAATCCTCCTACGCTAAATAAATCTTTTTCTCTCTAATTGTATAAAAAAAGGCTCAATCACAAATCTTGTGGGATGGAGAATTCCTGACATAGGTCTTTCGGCTCAAATCAAATAGTTTAAGGAAGAAATATTCATCATCAGGATATCCATATCCTTGCCTCCGTATAGTTTTTATTTTATTGTTTATGCCTTCTATTTTACCTGCTGATATTCTATGTGTAGCATGTGCAATAATGCCTTCAAAATGCGAATCAATAAGTCGTCTAAACCAGAGAAGATGGGTATTACCGGTAGCCTCGCAAATATCCATAATCTCAATGATTTCCTCAGCCATTATTGCCTCATTAACTGCTCCATAAGCCTTGGTCATCTTTTCTTTAATTATGTCTAAGGTAAATAATAATTCGTTTTCTCGTAAAAGTTCGTCATACTTGAGTTCATAACCTTCTTTTCGTATGACATCTGGTTTGCAGAAGAGAGTGCTTCCTTTAGATATGACCTTATTGTCTTTAGCCTCCTGATCCTTTCTTTGTAGTGTTTCTCTGGATGAAGTAAGGATATACTTAGTCTTTTTAAGTGCCTTGGCAGCCTCATCATTCCCTTCTTCGTAAAGACGGCGTTGTTCATCCTTGCGAATGGCACTGACTACCTTGTCGTTGAAGTTCTTGACGATATGAAAATAATCAAATACAGGCTGTATATGAGGACACTTCTCTTCAAAAGCTTCCTGGAAATCTGAGTTCATGTCACAAGCAATAGCATCTACATGATCCATCCACTCTAGACCCACATGGTTAATAAAGTCATAAACAACCTGTTTCTTTTTGCCATGAGCTATCCATAAGATGTGTCCTGTTTCCAAATCTATGATGTGTGTGGCATACTTGTGACCATCATGAAGCTTAAACTCATCAATACCAAGATATTTGGTGGTTTTCTCAGGTTTGATAAGCATCTTCCCGTCTATAGTGTACATCTTTTTCAGGCGCTGAAGATCAATGTTTTTAACTGTATTCTTTCCCAGCCCGGTGATTTCGGCTACCTGTTTGAGTGTATATGTTCCATGTGCAAGTAGATCTCTAGTATATTGATAAAGTTCTCTAGTTATAAAATGACCGTCAGCTTTAAATGGAATCGCCTGCATTTTTGTAACACCGCACTCTGGACAAAAAAGCTGAGTTCTGTTGAATTTCAAACAGCTTAGTGTACTGCCAAAGCAAAGATGTCTTAATGTTATATCTCTGTTATTATTGACATGCATCTTGTGCCCGCAATGTACACAATAACGATCTGATTCACAGAGGTCTAAAGTACCGTGAAAGCAGAAGGCTGTCCTTTCCGACTTTGTTGTTTCGATGGTGGTTTCAGTGTTATTAAAACCATTCAAAAGAGACGGTAACATAAGAACATCTGTTGTTGAAAAAAATTCTAGTTGCTCATTTGCTTCGTATTGTGTATAATTCCTTAAAAGGACCTCCGGTAATTGAGTTTGTACATAGGTGGTGATGCACCTTAATTATAACGGATGGTCCTTTTAAAATCAACAGTGAACAACACAGCAAGACACAGTAAGTCTGCTCTCGGACTGCTAAGTGAGTGAAAACTACAACCAAAGAATCCCACAATAAAAGTGATTGACCCCAAAAAAAAGCACCTCAAAGGGCAATGTCATTAACTTAAGAGATCGCAATACATGTTTTGTTGCGATCTCTTAGTTTATTTCAAATTTTAAATTAACTGGCACGGTATTTTATTGATCCTTCTAATACACTTTATCTTTGTCTTGTTACAGATTTAAAAAATGACATAAAAAAGTTAAGTTATAGTTTATAACAATAACTC
>JAAYLF010000293.1 GCA_012522035.1 Clostridiaceae bacterium | reverse complement strand
ACATCACAAGCTACAAAGAACTGCTAGCGTAAATGCCACCTGGGAGTCTGGTCCAAAAACGAACCGACCACTGGGGGGTCGTATTCATAACCAGGCACTTCCATGCCATATTTCTCAAAATATTTGCACAATTCTTTTCTCTTTTCAGAAAAGACCTCTTCATCCTTTATGGGGTTTAGCTCCAAAGGATCCTTTTCCAAATCAAATAAAAACTCCCTTCTGCCGTTTGCCATGTATATGTACTTGTATTTGTCCCACCTAATCATGGCTTTGAATCTTCTTCCAAATCCGTATTGGGCATAAAGACAGTCTCTTGTATATGTGTTCTCCATAGTGCAGACATCCGTTAAATCCACACCGCAGGAAATCTCCGGCACCTCTCCACCTGCTGCCTTAATTATGGTTGCATAGATGTCAGGCAATATTGCCAAAGAGTTTACTTCAACGCCTTGTTTGAACACTTTTGGATAACTTAACACAAAAGGAATCTTTGCCGATTCTTCATAATACGTCCTTTTGCCATACCCGTTATGGTCGCCCAGCATCTCACCATGGTCCGCAGTCAAAACTACAAGTGTATTTTCCCACAGATTGTTCTCTTCAAGACAGTCGAGTATCTTTCCAATATATTCATCCACTTGGGTAACAGAGGCGTAGTAATACGCCTTTATCTTTTTCTTATCATAATCACTTAGTTTATCAATACCGTCCACCTTGTATCCATTCTGTACAAGAATTGCATCATCTATTATCTCATCCACCTGTATGGGAAGAGGCATGTTTTCAACATCATACATCTCATGGTATGGCTTGCAAGGATCAAACGGCGGATGCGGCTTTATAAACGAGGAAAAGATAAAGAAAGGTCTGTTCTTGTTCTTTTCAATAACATCAATTGTCTTGTTTGCAGTCCAGGCTGTGGTATGTACTTCTTTTGGAAGCTCGCTAATTTGAGGAACATAATATGTCTTGCTTCTCTTTCCATGCGGCTCTATAACATGCCCGTAGCCTTCATCCCTTAGATATTTCAAGTACTCGTCATCTTCAATATGTGAAGGAATCTCTTCGGACAGATACATATGATCAAATCCAAAATGTTCCCTTACAGGAACAAAATGCATCTTCCCAACAGCGCATGTGTAATATCCCAAATCCCTAATAATCCTGGGCAAAGGATATCTTATCTCTTTCCTGTTTAATGAGTTTTCATTCAATCCTATTTCAAAAGCATTCTGTCCGGATATTAGCGAATGCCTTGCTGGTATGCATACAGGTGTCTGACTGTATGCATTTGTAAAGCTTACTCCCCTGTTTCCAAGTCTGTCGATATTCGGAGTTTTTACTATGTTGCTTGTAAGACAGTCGTATCTCAACTGGTCACACATAATTAGAAGTATGTTTGGCTTCAATTTCATATTCTCCTCCATGGCTATGCCCCCATTCCGATAAGTTTTCCCATATTATAACATTAATTTATCTGCTGGAAAATGCACAAACTTGACTTTTTTTGATATGACAGTAAAATATATAATACGTGATATAAATACAAAAGTTAAAATGGCAGGGATAGTATGCTGAATTTTCTGGAAATGAAGCTGAATTTGTTGCAAATAAACAGCGAAGAACGAATGTACAAAGAATATTATATGGCTCAAAACGATCCTGAAAGACTCAGGGAATTCTTGGAGATCTTCAAGGATGACTCACAGGAACACTTAAACCTTTGGATACCTGAACTGAATTCAAAACCAATAGAATTCTATGCAGAAGAAGACTGCATGAGCGATTCAAGGCAGAACATTGCTGTAAAAAAACACAACAGATACATGCCTCCGTTCAAGCACAGACATGCCTTTTTTGAAATGGTTTATGTGCTGGACGGCCATGCGGAAATTACAATAAACGATGAAACAATAAACATGAATACGGGAGACATATGCATAATCGCTCCCGAAGCCACCCATGCAATAAGTGTTTTCAATGACGACAGCATTGTGCTGAGCATACTTGTTAGAAAAAGTACTTTCAAGGAAACCTTTACAAGCCAGATTTCCGAGAATACCGTACTTTCGCAGTTTTTTATGCGTATTTTCTACTCTGATGACAAAAACAGCTATATTCTCTTCCATACGGAAGACGATGACATGCTGAACCATCTTCTTGATTATCTCATCTGGGAAGGTTTGAATCCTTCGGAATACAGCACAAACATAATGGACAACCTGCTCAAGACCATATTCTGCTACCTGCTCAAAAATCACAAGGACAATTCGCAGGTATCGAAAACATTGACCACATCCTCCACGGATGTCATAGCCATTCTCAACTATGTTCAGCAGAATTATGCAACAATTTCACTGCAGAGTCTTGCTGACCATTTCAACTATTCCACTTCCCATTTGAGCAGGCTTATCAAAAAGCACACCGGAACAACTTTTGCAAAGATTTTGCAGGATATAAAGCTTAAGAAGGGCTGCAGTCTTCTTGAGAATTCCAATCTGCCCATAAAAGACATAAGTGATTTGATCGGATATGAATCGGTTGAATATTTCACAAGAATTTTTAAAAAAACCTACAATATGACGCCAAGCGAATACAGGCAATCCAAAGCTCTTTCCAGCTTTTCAAACTAATGTTCCCTAAAATCTTGCTGTTGACACGAACAAATGTTTGTATTAATATATTATACGCAGAGAGAAATGACAGCAAGATAAAAGGTGAACATCAATGGCAAAAATTTTTCTTCACTCTGACTTGAATAATTTCTTTGCGTCAGTGGAGTGTCTTTACGACCCCTCGCTCAGAGACAAACCCGTGGCTGTATGCGGAAATCCCGAAGCACGCCACGGTATTGTTCTTGCCAAAAACATGCTGGCGAAGAAAAAAGGTGTCAAAACAGGAGAGGCTCTGTGGCAGGCAAAAGAAAAATGCCCGGATCTGGTTTTTGTAAAGCCCCACTATGACAGGTATCTTAAGTTTTCGGAACTTGCCCAAGAGATATATAAAGAGTATACGGACCTCATTT
>JAAYLF010000031.1 GCA_012522035.1 Clostridiaceae bacterium | reverse complement strand
GTCATGCCCAAAAACATCCTCAAACTGGACCTTTCATTTTAAATTATAGATTAAACCAGCAAAAAACGCAACGATTTCTCTGTTTGGGGCAGAAAAATCGTTGCATTTACTTCTTCAGTTTTGCATTTACTTTTTCAATTAACCAATTTATCCTTTTATCTTGAAAACCACACCGTCTTTTATACAGCTGTCTATCAAGTTGTAGTTGTCAGTCCAGGAGTCGCCGCCTGTTGTAAAGTGTCCAGGACCATATGCTCCATGATGAAGTGGAACAATATGCAGCGGACCAAAGGTGTTTCTTCTTGTACAAACAAGCGTTACATTTATGTCCTTTCCTTCCCTGACAGCCTCTGTCACATCTGCTTCATATGGATCCCATCCCAACAGAATCGGTTCTGCTCCGTCATATTCTACCTTGACCAATGCACCGGTAAAGGATTTTGGAGAAAGTACAACTCTCTTGTTCGAAACATCACCTATCAGGGATTTGACTTTTTGTGCATTAAGCTTGTATGTAACACAGCCCGTATAGAAAGGCAGATTGTAATTCACTAGATTTTCAAAAGCAATCTCCTTGGGCAATGTGGTTATGGTTTTCTTCTTTCCATCAAGTTTTACTCCAAAGCTGCCCAAAACGTAAACTGCTTCAATATTGGTGGTACGCATGAAACTGGTTCTTGCAGTCACCTTGTTCAATCCAAGCTTTATTGCTCCTTTGGGAACCAGCATCTTCTTGAAGCAGACATCAATCCAAATATCGCTGAAATCCTCACAGGCAAGTTTTACACCGTTTATGCTGTAATCCCAGTTTTCAGGTCTTTCAGCTGCGATATATACATCTCCAGTTGGAATCTCATCGACATAAAACTCGTACTCCAGCTCCACATCACCATAAACCTTATGATCATGCAGTTTTGCAAACCATGGCTGCAGCATTCCACCGCTTCTTGTTTCCATTCCATTAAGCTGCCTTACCTTGGCATCTACTTTCAGAACTTCATCCTCATCGTTCCATTCTCCATCATTGAATTTCCATTTTGCAAAATCCAGAACACAAACGTTGGGTTCGTCAAGCTCATAGTCCACCATACCATCATAAAGCTTTGTTTCCTTTGTGGAAAGTACTTCCCTGGACACAAGAGAATCATCCTTTTTGCTTGTTACAAGGAATACCCTCTCTCCTGCAGGATTCAGGTATGTATTAATTTCAACAAATCCATTATTGCATTCATATTCAACGACTTCATAACGCTTGCCAGTAAGCAGATCCCACTCCTCAACATATACATCCCTAGAATAATCTTGAAGTTTGTACTTCACAACAACACTTTCTTTAGAATTGTTCCTGTCAGTGTTCAGCATGACTATGAATGAAGAATCTTCTACATTTCTGACCTGGCAGAAAACATCGTTTAAAACATTGCCTGCCTTGTCTTTAATGTCGATTCTGCTTTCAGTCACACTCTTTATTTCATCTGCCAGTACTTTACCATCAAATGAAACGCATGTTGCCTTTGATGAAAGTTCTGAAACCTTTTCAGACTCAACTGCATCCACATACTTGGGCAAATCACCTGCAAAAATTACTTTTCCACCTTGTTCTACGAAATCTTCCAGCAATTTCAACGTGCTTTCCCTCATGGTAAGCATGCCGCTTACTACTACAACCTTGTATTTTGCATTGCCAACTCTAAGCACACCATCTTCCACATTTGCATGCCTTGACATCATCTCTTCCTCACCATAGTCAAAATCTATATGGTTGCTGCAAAGCATATGGAAGAGTTTTTCATAGTGCTGTTCCAGCTTCCTTACATCTTCATCCACACTGCTTATCCATCTTGCCCATCCCATGTATATCTGAGCCCATACGCTTTCTATTGGATTCAGAACCAGAACTTCGCACTCTGGCTTTCCTGAAGATATAACAACACCAAATCTTGCGAAATAGCTTTCAACAAGGTCGTAATATGGATAGTATGCAGATTGATGCAGTATGCTGGCAGGATAGTCCCTCTTTGACTCGCCTTCCATGGTATACCAAGACAGGTGATGGCATCTTAGATTTATGCCAAACAAAGCCTGCCAGTCGCCTACCGCCTTGTGTGCTTTGAAATCAAACTGCCATCCCGTACACCCATACAACTCAGAAAGAAGCCATTTCTTGTCCAGCTGCCTTGCCACAGATGAAAGCTGTTTTACAACCCAGTAGCATCTGTTGCCTTCTGTTAGTACATCAACGCCGGGATACCCCATATACTCATACATTCTCATAATGGAACCGCAAGGGACAGTCTGGCTTGTCAATGAATCCTCATGCAGGTAGTGGCCTGTCAGTTCCATGTTGTTTTCAATGCACCAGTTGTTTACCGGAATTGCAAACCTTTCAATAAACAGAGCATTAGCAAGATCCACATAATCCTTCTTGACCTTGTTTACCTTCTTTCCTTTATAGATGTAATATAGTTCGGGAAGGATGGCTTTTGCATCATAGCCGTATCTTTTTTCAAACTCTTCGAATATGTCATCGGTATATGCACAGGAACACTGTCTAACACCGTCAACTTCCTTGAAGTCGTCCAGCATGTGTCCTCTATGAGGTTCGTCAGTGAATATGCCTTTAATGCTTGTACCAATTCTATCTCCACATCGTTTTTTGTACTCTTCATGCGTCAGTTCAATGAATCTTTCCGTGGCTTTTAGGCTCATTGTATCAATGTAAGTATTGCCATTGTATACACTGTTGCGTTCCTGTGGTATGATTTCAAATTTCAGAATCTTGTATCCTTCAAGTTTGGACAAATCCGTATCTTTTGTGATTTCAAAATATTCATCCAGATTGAATCCGTCAACTTTACCTGCAAAGACTTTTACAATATTCCCATCCCATGAGAACTTGTCCACGTCGGATTCCTTTAGAACAATGCTTTTCATGCTGTATTGAGGATCTTCAGTTACCTTTCCACCAGCACTTCCGGATGGCCATCTGTCCTCGTCGTACAGCCATGACTCAAGACCTTCTTCCTCACCTGCATCTGCAACAGCGTTAATCAGGTCAAACCATTCATCACCCAAATATTCGGTGATTAGTCCTGCTCTGGAATGCATGAAGTATCCGCCAAGTCCCATCTCCTTCATGACTTTCACTTGTCTTATGAGTTCGTCTTTTTCCAGTTCTCCATTCCAAGACCAAAAAGGTTTGCCTCTATACGCAGCACCAGGATTTTTAAATTCACTTAGCAGCTCCTTTTTCATTTTCTCATCCTTTCATATATTGTGAACATATTATCCATTAATTAAACTAAAAAATCAAGTATCCCTCATCTTTGACACTTGTAGAAAGATAAAAGTCTACAAGCCCTTGTATTTAGTGGGTTTGTAGACTTCTTAATGTGTCAATAAAAATGCGTAATGTTTTTACTTTTTAGTGAGCTTGAATATTTTTTTCATCTCTTTCTCTGTAATTATTTCATAGTCAGTCCTGAATCCGAAAACGTTATGCAAATCATCAGTCAAGTCGGTTCTTGTATAACAAGGTTTGTATCCGTACCCATTTTCGTCTGTAAAATTCATAT
>JAAYLF010000292.1 GCA_012522035.1 Clostridiaceae bacterium | reverse complement strand
CTTTTTTGCCTATATGTTTTTTTGAACTCTTCTTTCTGCGCATACTCCAGGTCTTTTTCTAATCTAATCTTAGATAATAATTTTAACATCTTATACTCCCCATTTCTAGCAAAATCGAGAGTATTAAATAATATTTAAAATTTAACAACTGTAATAAAAAGACCCTAACCGAATAAGTTAGGGTTCTTTAAAACGAGTTTCTTAAGTTAATGACATTGCCGCATCGCGGGGATTTTTATTTGCCTTCTTTTTATATTCTTAGTTTACACTGTCCTTTAAGGATTTGCCAGCCTTGAAATATGGGCTCTTTCTTGCCGGAATAACGATTTTTGAACCTTTCTCTCTTGGGTTATGTCCTACTCTCTCTGGTCTGTCCTTAACTCCAAAAGTACCGAAACCTGTTAACTGAACGGTGTCACCATTCTGTAATGCCTCTGTAATAATATCTACGAAAGAGTTCACGATATCTACAGCATCTTTTTTGCTCAAATTATTTCTTTCTGCTAGTGCCGCTGCTAATTCTCTTTTTGTCATATTATTTCCTCCTTAATATAATATACCTACTTTTCGCATTTTATTCCATTTTACTGAAACTGTCAAGCCTAATTATTATTTTGCTTTTAAAAAGGCGGTTTTGGCCCGTAAAATTGATAATAATCACATTTAATATTTCCATTGTAGAGCTTTCTCTTCTTGTCAGCCATTTTTCCAAACAGACTCTCAAAATTTTCATGCGGTGTTATTATATAGTATGACCATGTATCAAAGGCTTTAAAATGATTTCCCATACCTTTGTATAATTTTTCTAGATCGCAGTCTATTGAAAGTCTTACCCCATAAGGCGGATTCGTGATTATAAAGCCGTATTTGTATCTGGATGAGGTCTTTCTAAAGTCCATCTTCTGAAAATGGATTTTATCAAGAACACCTGCCCTTTTGGCATTTTCCATGGCACTTTTAATCGCAAAATAATTTATGTCCGAAGCATAGATGCGCAAGTTTGCATCATGATTTATCTTGCTTCTGGCATCTTCCCTGGTTTTCTCCCACAAAGACTTGTCCATCTGCTTCCAATTCTCTGCATCAAAAGTCTGATTCAAGCCTGGTGCCATGTTCATCCCAATCAACGCCGCTTCTATGGGAATGGTACCTGTACCGCACATCGGATCCAGCAAAGCTCTGTCAGGTTTCCACCTGCTTACATAAAGAAGCCCGGCAGCAAGGGTCTCCTTGATAGGTGCTTCCCCTACCTCTTCCCTGTATCCCCTTTTGTGCAGACTATGTCCTGTAGTGTCAATAGAAAGGGTTGCAATATCCTTCTGAAGAGCAACCTCTATTTTGTACCTTGCTCCTGTCTCAGGAAAAACCTCTTTATTGTAAAAGAGTTTCAACCTCTCGACGATGGCCTTCTTTACTATTGCCTGACAGTCGGACACACTGAATAGTTTTGACTTTGCACTTTTCCCATCCACCGGGAAGTTTGCGTCGATAGGAAGATACTCTTCCCAAGGAAGTGCCTTTGTGTTTTGAAACAGCTCTTCAAAGGTTTCTGCCTTGAACGTACCTACTTGCAATAGTATTCTGTTTGCACATCTTAGCCACATGTTTGTTTTGCATATGGCCTTGGCATCTCCAGTAAAGTATATTCTTCCGTTATCTGTATGCTGGTCCGTGTATCCCAGCCATTTCAGCTCTCTTGACACCATGGCTTCGAGACCGAAGGTAGCGGTGGCAACAAGAGTCATTTTGTCTTTCATAAAACATCTCCTATTTCGTTTAATGCATCAATATATGTTTTTTCCTTGAACATGCCCCATACATTCGAGCTTTCAGGTATGCTCTGCAACAGCAGTTTTTTTTCTAATGTAACATGCCTGATCTTAATGCATGAAGACCACAGCGCCAGAAAGTCTCCCATGTTCTTTTTATACCCATATTTCACATCTCCAATCAAAGGATGACCGAAAAAGGCCATCTGCGCCCTGATTTGATGGGTTCTTCCCGTTATCGGAATTACAAACAGCAGCGACATGTTGTCGATGCAATCTACAACCCTGTATTCAAGTATTGACAGTTTTCCCTTTTCGGATTCATACACCTTGTTTGTTTTAAGTTCTTTTTCAAGCTTGTTTGTCAATCTGCCATCCTTATTTACGATACCGTCAACAATGGCAAAGTATCCTTTTTTGAAATCCTTTTCTCTAAGCAGCTTGGACAATCTTGAAGCACCTTTTGATGTCTTTGCATCCACCATGGTCCCGCCCGTGTTCCTGTCAAGACGATG
>JAAYLF010000291.1 GCA_012522035.1 Clostridiaceae bacterium | reverse complement strand
CTTCCCACAGGAACAAAACGCCATGCGCCAAGACTCTTGTGTATTAGCGAGTTGTTGCCGTCAACCAGCTCCAGATTCAAAGCGTACTGGTATCTCTCCCACCCTATAAACTCATTTCCCGCTATATGCAGAAACAATCTCATCCATGGAGTAAAAGAATACCCCTTAATATTCTCATACGTACTCACGTAAAAGTAGATATTGTCCTTGTCATGGCATATCTTCATTATGTCTATATCATTTCTGCCTGTTGTGTTTACATATCTTTCTCCATCAACACCAAAATGATCCCTGTGGCAGCTGCCAAACGGGAAATCATAAAAGGTTGGCTCCACATCCTCCCACTGGGAAAATGGTCCGTTAAAATCAATAGTTTTCTCCATTCCCGGCTTTATTTCATCCATACCCTTGAATCGGCGCACGTAGTCAATAAGCTGCATGTAGTAGTCATCAAAGTGTCCATCTCTCATAGGCTCAATATCTCTTGAGAACTCCTGGTTTGCCTGGTCAATAAAAGTTACAGGACGTTCTTTGGATCCCCTTATCCTTCCCATGGACCATTCATTCCATCCGGTAACAAATATTATCTTCGGGTCTTGTGCAATGGCATACTCCCACTGCTCGGCAATATTGAAGCCCCAGTTCAATGCACCCTTTGTCTTGTCGTTATACCCATCATGAAAAGCCCTGCCTCTGTTTCTTACCTCTCCATACATGGCAGAATCCCCAAACTTGATCTGCGGATGCTGGGCAACAGACACACTAATAACTTCAGGGTTGCCATTCTTGTCCCTGAATACATACTGCGGCCTTTCAAAGCTCATCCAGGGAAACCCGCCCTGCTTGAAAGGCTCCGTAGGCCATTGGGGCAGCCTAAAGGTAAAAAACTCTCTTGCCTCTTCGGAACACTCTTCAGGATTGCCAATAATTAATGGTTTTCCTTCATAGTAGAACCAAGCATCCGGGCAAAACCTTGCCTTGTACACATCCTCATATATCTCGTTCACTGTCTCTCCGGATTTCGTATTTGTGTAATATACAACTTTGGGTACTTTGAATCCTCTTTGAATGTATTCGTCAATTATTCTAATAACCGTCATGCAGTTGTGCTTGAAGGTTAGTCTGTTTGTGGTGTCAAACACTATGAAATCAATATCCGCATACGAAAGCATCTCCACATGCTTCCGTATAACCCATTCATCATCAGCAGCATAGTAGCCAAAGAGCGGCTCACCCCAGTGGTAGACACATCTGCCCGTCCCCCAGGCTGGATGGTCGTAATCCAGTGCTGCTTCCGGGGTCTCTTTCAGCAGTTTGTCCACATTCACAACCATCCTTTTTTCACTTGAAGAACTTCTGTGAACAAAATAAAAGATTCCAACATACTTGTCTTTTCGTTTTGGGCCCACATCCTCAATCATCGGGAGTTTTCTTCCCAATCTGTCATATCCTGCTACAGGTCCATATTTCACAAAACCACCTCATTTCATTTTAACCACTGCTATCCACTTGTTGACAGCAAAGTCATCAATATCAATCTCAATACTGTCATCCAAAAACTCAAAACCTATTTCCCTATCCGCACTGAATCCAAGTTCTCCACATACATAAGCTTTGAAACCATTTGCATCTTCAGGAAAAGGAACTTTTATCCTTTGCTTCTTGTTCGTCTTTACTACAAACAGCTTTTCCACATTATCCTCCAGATGCAGGTCTACCACACCAAAGGCAATATCCGCCTTTTCGCCACAAAACTTGTATTCCGCATTCCCAATTACGATGCCTGTTGTGGCGCTTCCTGCAAAACCGACCAGATTGCCGTTTTCGTCCAAACGATACGTAAGCAAATCAATACCATTGTAAGATATTTCGCTGCCAAGAATGCTGAATTTTTCAAGGTTCAATTCAACAGGAGGAAGAATTCGTCCTTCCAGGGCTTTTTCATCTTCTTTTTCATCTCTAAAGAATTTGCCATCCCACTCTTCGTAAAAGGTTCTGTAATGGTTCGTCACAGACACACTGCCGTTTGGGAATCTGCTAATCAAATACCTGCTGTCCTTGTTCCTTGACATGACCTCAAGTTCACTTCCATCATAGCAGCCAAGCTTTTCAAGCACTGAAAAAAGTGTATCCACATCCCTGCCGGTAGAGGTACTCTGGTCGTCCCTGAGTCTTGCACCAAAATATACACACAATCCACCTGATGGATATCTTTTGACAGTACCTACAATAAACTCGTCAAGTCTTGCTGCAACTTCGGTACCTTCTTTCGGAGTCACAGGATAGACAAAATCAGGCCTTAAGTCTGTCAAAATCTCCATGTCCAATACTCCGTTCAATGAATTTTCAAACCTTATCTTTCTGTCCTTGAAAGTTCGTTCAAGATATGCTTTTTCACAAGCACTGACACCAAAAAGTTCTTCAAAATCCCCACGAACAAGAGGAGAGCTTAAAGTATCAACAGGATGCATGGAAGTCCATACAACCTTGCCGCCACTATCTACAAACTTCTTCATTAGTTCAAGAGTTTCTTTTTTTATGAAAGGCGAGAACAAGACAAGCAGCGTTGAATATTTTCTTCCGCTGATAAAAATATATCCGTCTTCCACCTTCTCAAAATGCTGGTGGATTTTCTCTTCTGTTATGTAGTTGCAGTAGCCAAACTGTACCATCCAGCTTCCAAAGCGTTCCTCCACATAATTCAGATCAAGCGGATACAAGGCAAGAACATTTGTAAGTCTTGGAGAAAACGCCTGAACAAGGTTGTGTTCAAACCTTCCTGTAAGATTGCCGTATGCAGCACCCACATTCCTAAGGTGTCTGAGAACACTATGAGGGCTTCCCCAACTGCCGTTGTAGGCAATGGGAGTTTTGTTCAGCACTGCCAAACTGCATGCAAATGCCTGACTGTAGTAGTTTCTGTCAATAAAACCGCCCTCTGGATGGTCCGTACCCCCTCCGGTTAAAAACTCATTCCATCTGAAATAGTCATAACATGCCGCAATATTCTCCCTTATGGATGAACTCCAGTAATAATGCGGAGTGTAATCGTATCTTGAGATATCTCCTTTCTGCAGCTCGGAGAATCTGGCTTCCTTATAGAACCTGTCACAGGTAGGAGACTCCTGCCAGGTAGCATGGGCACTTGTCAATATTTCTCTGCCGAAAACCTTCTCCGCATACGCTTTTGCCTCATTGCACAAATCCACCACCTGTCTTGAGAGCATCTCAAAGTATCTTTTTCTAAAAAGCCATGTTTCATAAATGCTCTTTTCATCCTTGCCAAACACATGCTGGCTTGGTTCATTATCGCCGTGCTGATGATACGAGAAAAATACCATCATTTTTTCAAAGTCACGGTATTTCTCACCATACCTTCTTGCATACTCATCAACCAGGCCTCTTGACACATATCTCGTATTTATTTCCGTCTCCCCAAAATGATTGAACAAATCCCAATCAAACTGTATGTGCATCTCGTCGGAATAAAAACCCATGTATGTAATGCCCATCTCTTTGTGCCTGTCAATTATTCCTTTCATGTAGTCAAGAGCATCATGGGAAAAATAGTCAAGCTCGGGAGTCCTGTATTTCAAAACCACCATGCACTTTTTGTACCTGTCCTTGTAAGGGCTTTTGCCAAACACAGTTATGTCTCCATGACCGTAGCCATTGAAGGATACCTCAATGGACGACTCATCTATTTCATAACTTGCACTCTCAGATATGTCCATAATTTCATCAGGATTTACATAGTAAAGATTTGTGTTTTCAATTCTTTCTTCATTGAACACATAAACCATCACCTTTACCAGTTCCAGTTTGGCAGGTCCCTTGTTGTTCATCCACTGGGTCTGAAAATCCATCCTGACCTCATAACCGCCGTCGCCATTTACCTCCCCTTCCATGTACTGGCAGGTAAAACCGGTATTCTCATGGGTTTTAACATAACCTCCCCCTACATCAAGAGGAGATACAATGCTTGCAGAAAAACCCATGCCGTGTTCCTTTGCCACATCATGGATTATCTTGTAGGCCTTGAGTGTCTTTTCGCTGTCAGGGTAATTCTCCCTCGTGCTTCCACCAAAGAAGAAGTCATAGGAAACAGACAGCATTTCCGCCCGGTTTCTTTGCCCACCCATGCATATGTCAAGAAGGGACGTATTCTCCGGGTACAAGGATCTTCTCTCCAGGGAAAAACCTCTGTCCTCCTTGTCAATCAACGGTTTTGCCGGATCCTCGATAATATTGTCCAGAGTTTTTTCATCGGTGATTATGAGGCTTGCACCTCTTACAAACATGTTGAAAACCCCTGTCTTCTTCACCAGTTTCATAAAAAACCTCCTTTACGCATAAATCTAAAGCCATTATATATCTCCCAAAAAGAAAAGTGCAACATTGAATTGCACTTATCTGTTCGTTATCTTTCCAATATTCTTTAGATTTATTGAAATGGTTCCGTCCTCATTGTTTACAAACTCCACATACTCAGGGTTGTTGAAGCAAGTGTTGGGAATGGTTATTTCAATACCCATATCCGTCTTTATCTTGTGCACATGCACGCTTCTTTTTACATAATCCCTGTCCACTTTGACAACTTCAGGAAAGCCGTATTCTTTCGCTTTTGACTCAAATTCCTCCATCATTGTTTCGTTTCCGGAAAACACATTCCGCCCCAAATCTATAGGATCAAGAGTTTCGCTTTCCTCAAGATTTTCTGCAATATATGCTTTGGCTTTAGTAAGGGTTTTAGTAGCGTCTCCACCAAACTCATCCGTAACTTCCGCCACTATTTTGTTGACCATTTTCACAGCTTCTTTCGTGGACAAAGAAGATGCACACATAAGTATCCTTTCAGACAGCACGAAAGTATCCTTTCCATCTATGTTTCTTTTCTTTTCCGCAAAACATATGGAAAAGTCATCAAGACATACAATTGCATACTCACTCAGCTTCTGTGTTGCACCAGGAAGAATTGAATAGTGTTTTACAATCTCTCCCCTTACCCCGTATTCATCACTAATTACATTATGGGTAAAAGCTGTCTTGTTTTCAAAAAACAGCATGCAGAGATACTTTCTGTCATCAAGAAGCACGTCCGCCACCAGGACGTCCGTGGAAACAGGGAGACTGGAGTTTGAAATATTGTCATGCATTTGGTTTGCAACAACTTGCGACAGTGTAATAAAGTCAAGCTCCCCATTTACATACTCAACAATCATTCTCCACATTTCGCTTTCTTCAAGAAAGCGTCCTTCTTTTCTTCCCGCATCCTGCAGTGACCTTTGAACATGTTTTTCCAGAAACTTAAACACATGTTCATTCGAAACATCCATTTCCTTCTCTGAAAAAACAAACACTCCCGAAACAAAGTCAAGAACATGCAATATCGCTTTATTCATAACCATACCTATTCCTCATCCCTTTTTATAGTTTTCAAGTAAATGCCCTTTTCATCGACACAATCCAGGCTGTTTAAATTACACACTTCCATTATGCTTCTCCACCTTGCTTCCATATCCTCATGGTACAGCATGGGCTTGAAACCTGCTTTTAAATAACTTCTTATGGCAGGCACCCTAAAGTCATCCGTTTTTAGATAAGCGTTTTCCATGCCGTTATCGAAAAATACTTTCAGAGCAAGATTCGTGAGTGCAGAACCAAGACCTCTCCCCCTGAACTCCTTCTTTACAGCCACCATATGTACATACCCTTGCTTTTTCTCCGGGTACATAATGGCGGTAACTGTACCGACCTCTTCACCATCAAAGCATATGAAATAGATATGCTCTTTTTGCACCCCTTCACGGTTTAGCATATCCCTTTCAAAGTCTTCCACAGTAATAATTGTGTTCTGCAGGTCAACACTGGTAATCTCAACCCATTTGAAAACATCCTTCTCACCTTCATAGCTTCTTATGTAAAAGCCTTCAGGCAGTTTTACAACAGGCTCCTTCCCTGTATTGTCCCACCACATTTTCAGCTGCATACCAATCCTCTCTCTTCAAATCAAAATTATTCAAAAGAGATTATACATCACCCAACCAAGTTCTGCAAAAGGCAAGTTCCCTAAAGTTTTTCATGGATATGTCGATAATATACATGGTTTATTGACTTTTTAGGCAATAACTAAATTTTGAGAGGAGTATTTACTTGATGAAGAGCATAAAAACCAAACTGGTTCTGTTACTATCTTTATTTATCCTAACCTCATCCATAAGTATTGGAATAACGAGCATTAGGGCATCAACCAGAACCGCAGTAAAAGAAGCAGAGAAAACCCTTTCATCCATTGCAAGAGAGTCTGCAAAACTGACAAAAAGCAGAATAGACTCACAGAAAATGATAGTGGAAATGCTGGCAATAAATGAGGATATAAAAAGTATGGACTGGGAGAAACAAAGGTCAGTCCTGCAGAAATATGCAAAAGAAACCAGTGTGCTGGACCTTGCCATTGTCCACCTGGATGGAACTGCATACTACCCTGACGGAAGCACCAGTCAGCTTGGAGACAGGGAATACGTGCAAAAGGCTTTCCAGGGCAAGGCCAATGTCTCCGACCTTCTGGTAAGCAGAGTCACAAACAATGTGGTTCTCATGTTTGCAGCACCAATTATCAATGATGGCAAGGTTGATGCTGCAGTTATTGCACGCATGGATGGCAATACCTTGAGCGATTTGGCCAGTGATACCGGCTTTGGAAAAGACGGCTATGGTTATTTGGTTAATGACAAAGGTACAGTTGTAGGTCATCCGGACAGGGACCTGGTATTGAGCCAATTCAACCCTCTGGAAGAAAGCAAAGTAGACGAAAGCTACAAACCCCTTGCCTCGGTTGTCAAATATATAATCGAAAAGAAAAGCGGAGTAACCAGCTATTCCCATGATGGAATGGCTCTTTACGCAAGCTTTGCACCTGTGGAAGACAGCAACTGGTTTTTTGTAATTACAGCAAGTGAGGATGAGGTTTTGTCCAGTCTTCACTCACTCCAGCTGTACATATCAATTATGGTGACAGTCATTCTGCTTACTGCCATGACTTTGGCGTTTTTCCTTGGCAGGACAATAGCAAAACCAATTATTGAAGCAGTGAAATACTCAGAGAACATTGCAAACCTTAACCTCAGCACGGATGTACCCACAAAGCTCCAGGAGAAGAAGGATGAAATCGGGACTCTTGCAAAATCCATACAGGTTGTGAATGATAATTTAAATGAAATCATGAAAGAGATTAACATCTCTTCTGAAAACGTGGCCAACGGTGCAAGACTGGTTTCCGAATCCAGTCTGGAACTATCACAAGCAACCACCGAGCAGGCAAGTTCCGTGGAGGAGCTTTCAG
>JAAYLF010000290.1 GCA_012522035.1 Clostridiaceae bacterium | reverse complement strand
GTTGAAGGTACAGTGACAGAAGTACTTCCGAACTGTTTTTTCAAAGTCACCCTTGACAACGGACACGTGGTAACTGCCCACATATCCGGTAAGTTAAGGACCAACTATATACGTATTCTGCAAGGTGACAGGGTTACTGTGGAGATAAGCCCCTATGACCTCAATCGTGGCAGAATAACATGGCGCAAGTAGCTTTAAAGGAGGTTTGTTTTAATGAAGGTAAGACCATCAGTTA
Source organism: Clostridiaceae bacterium (assembly GCA_012522035.1). GTDB lineage: Bacteria > Bacillota > Clostridia > UBA1212 > DUPL01 > DUPL01. Next base: position 3,963 of record JAAYLF010000290.1, on the reverse strand, counting down.
AACCCATTTGTGACAAATGCAAGGTTATAAAGAGAAAAGGAAAAGTAATGGTTATCTGTACTGCTTATCCTAAGCACAAGCAGAAACAAGGCTAGATAAAATAATCACATTGGATGCGGCTGCATGAAAGAGATTTCATGTCTGATGTGTTATTATATATGTATTATTAGATCAATATTTATTGCAAAATTATTTGGAGGTGTTTTCTTTAATGGCTCGTATAGCAGGTGTAGACTTGCCAAGAGACAAGCGAATTGAAATCGGGTTGACATATATATACGGTATTGGCAGATCAACTGCAAAAGAAATCCTGAACAAAACCGGTATTAACCCCGATACCAGAGTCAGAGATCTGACTGATGAGGAAGTAAATAGTTTAAGAGATGTTATAGATAAAGAGTACCACGTTGAAGGTGATGTTCGCAGAGAGGTAAATCTTAATATCAAACGTCTCATGGAAATTGGATGTTACAGAGGTAGAAGACACAGGATGGGACTTCCTGTGCGTGGTCAAAGGACCAAGACTAATGCAAGAACCCGCAAAGGTCCTGCAAAGACCGTAGCAGGCAAGAGAAAGTAATGGGAGGTTTGACTAAAGCATGGCAGTAAAAACAGCTAAGAGAAGCAGAGTAAAAAGAAAAGAACGCAAAAACGTGGAACACGGCATTGCGCACATCCGTTCAAGCTTCAACAACACCATAGTGACTATCTCAGACAAGCTGGGAAATACATTGTCATGGGCTAGTGCCGGACAATTAGGATTTAGAGGATCAAAAAAGAGCACTCCGTTTGCAGCACAATCAGCTGCTGATACCGCTGCAAGAGCTGCAATGGAACATGGTTTGAAGACAGTTGAAGTTCTTGTTAGAGGACCAGGAGCTGGTCGTGAAGCTGCAATTAGAGCATTGCAAGCTGCAGGTCTGGAAATCAGTGTGATTAAGGACGAGACTCCAATTCCTCACAACGGATGCAGACCGCCAAAGAGAAGAAGAGTATAACGGAGGTGTAGATATTTAATGGCAAGATATACGGATGCAGTTTGCAGACTTTGTAGACGTGAAGGTCAAAAACTTTTCCTTAAAGGTGAAAAGTGTTATACAGATAAATGCCCAGTTGCGCGCAGAGAGTACGCACCTGGACAACATGGTAAAGCAAGAAAGAAGATGAGTGAATACGGACTTCAGTTGCGTGAAAAGCAGAAGGCAAGAAGGATTTATGGCGTACTCGAAAAACAGTTCCTCAACTATTTTGAGAAAGCCAGCAAACAATCAGGTGTAACAGGTGAAAATCTGCTTGCAATATTGGAATCAAGACTTGATAATGTTGTGTATCGCATGGGATTGGGTACATCAAGAGCAGAAGCAAGGCAGCTAGTTAGACATGGTCATATTACAGTTAATGGAAGAAGAGTCAACATTCCATCCTATTTGGTATCTGTAAATGATGTTGTTGCTCTTGCTGAACAGAGCAGAGGATCCAAGAGAATTGAAGAAATTTTGGATGTTACTTCAGGACGTGCAGTTCCTAAGTGGCTTGATTTTGACAGTGACAAATTGTCAGCTACTGTTGTTGGAGTTCCAACAAAAGAAGATTTGGATGTAGAAATTCAGGAGCACTTGATTGTTGAGTTGTACAGTAAGTAATATATTTTTCCAGGGAGGGTAAAATCATGAATGAATTTGTAAAGCCAAGAATTGAGAATGTTTCAACGGAAGAGACTCCTGAAGGCATAAAAGGCGTTTTTGTCGTTGAACCTTTGGAAAGAGGGTACGGAACTACCTTAGGTAATTCGTTAAGAAGGATTTTACTTTCTTCTCTACCAGGTTCCGCTGTTACATCAATTAGAGTTGAAGGTGCACTGCATGAGTTCTCTACCATAGAAGGTGTGGTGGAAGACTTAACGGAAATCATTTTGAACATCAAGGAGATAGCTGTAAAGCTTCATACCAATGAAAGAAAGTCAATATATATCGACAGCAGTGAGCAAGGTATTGTTACTGCGGCCGATATCAAATGTGATTCCGATGTAGAGATTTTGAATCCGGATCATCATATTGCTACGCTCAATGGCAAGGGCAGACTGTATATTGAGATGATAGTGGAGAACGGCACAGGTTGGAGACCAGCGATTAAGAACAAGATGCCAAATCAGGCCTTTGGAGAAATTCCGGTTGATTCTATTTTTACCCCTGTGAAAAAAGTTAACTTCTTTGTAGAGGACACTCGTGTAGGCAACGTAACTGACTTTGACAAGTTGACCTTGGAAGTGTGGACAAATGGTGCATTGAAGCCCGATGAGGCAATTAGTTTAAGTGCCAAGATTCTTACTGAACAACTCAGTTTATTTGTCAACCTGACACAGCAGGAAGAGGAAGAAGAAGAGCCTGTTGAAGATACTGCTGCATCCAAGAGAGAGAAAATTCTTGAGATGAACATAGAAGAACTTGATCTGTCAGTCAGATCATACAACTGTTTGAAGAGAGCTGCAGTAAACACTGTAGGAGATCTTGTAAACAAAACAGAAGAAGATATGATCAAAGTTCGCAACTTGGGTAGAAAGTCTCTTGAAGAAGTCGTATCAAAACTTGCTTCTCTTGGACTTTCACTTAAATCAAGCGAAGAGTAGAAATCTAGGGAGGGAATAATTAATGGGATATAGAAAACTTGGGCGTCCTACTGATCAGAGGAAGGCTATGTTAAGAGGTCTCGTTACCGCATTGCTCCATCACGGCTCAATAGTAACCACCGTGACAAGAGCAAAAGAGGTACAGAGCATCGCTGAAAAACTGATCGCCGCTGCAGTTAAAGAAGCCGACAACTTTACAACAAAGCAGGCTACAGTAAGCAGGGTAAAAGTAGACAGCAAAGGCAAGCCAATAACAACCGTAGTGAAGTCAAAGAATGGTCGCGAATACAGAGTTAGAGAAAGAGAAATTACCACCGAGCTTGTTAGGGTTGACAATCCTTCAAGACTTGCAGCAAGAAGAAAGGCAATAGCTTGGATTTATCAGCCAAAGGATGAAGAAGGAAACAAGATAAATGTTGTCAACAAGCTGTTCGATGAGATTGCTGTAAAGTATAAGGGCAAAACTGGTGGTTATACAAGAATCTACAAACTTGATGCAAGACGAGGCGACGGTTCTGTAATGGCCAAACTTGAACTTATATGAGGAAAATATTAAAAGGCAATAAGGAATTGTTGGGATTCATAATACTTCTATAAAAGTTTTATGATTCCCTTTTTCATATTTGGGTATATCCCTTTTTCGGAGGAAAAGATGGAATATTTCATAAGCTTTGACAATGTATACTATTCATACGATTACAATGAAGAAGAAGGCAACACATATTACGAAAACTATGCTGTATCCGGCATTAATTTTTCGGTAAAAGAAGGAGAATTCCTCGCTATAATTGGGAGGAATGGTTCAGGCAAGTCCACCATTGCAAAGCTTGCCAACGCCCTCATATTTCCATCTGAAGGTGTTGTTACAGTTTTGAATATTGATACAACGAACGAAGAGTATTTATATGAAATCAGGCAGAATGTTGGAATGGTATTTCAGAATCCTGATAATCAGATTATTGGCACAAGTGTTGAGGAAGACATAGCTTTTGGTCCTGAAAACCTGGGTGTTCCAAGAGAAGAAATGATAGAGAGAATTGAGTTTGCATTGAAGTATACCGGACTTACGGAACTAAGACACAATGAGCCGCATTACCTTTCAGGAGGACAGAAACAGAGAGTTGCAATAGCAGGTATATTGGCAATGAAACCGCGCTGTATCGTCCTGGATGAGGCAACCGCCATGCTGGATCCGGTAGGCAGGAAAGAGGTAATGAGCCTTATAAAGAAGTTGAATGAGGAAGACAATATAACTATTATACATATAACTCATCATATGGATGAAGTAACGAATGCAGACAGGGTTTTACTGATAGACAATGGCCGGATTATAATGG
>JAAYLF010000289.1 GCA_012522035.1 Clostridiaceae bacterium | reverse complement strand
TATGCGTATCTCATGATGAAAGGATAATAGAAAAAGGGCAGAGGACAATTTTGATTGAGGAAATTACATGTGTTGAATAAAGGGCCTGTTGCATTCTGCATCAGCCCCTTTTTCTGCTATAATATCTCTTTGTAGCTTCCAAGATAGTTGAACTGCTCTATACCGCACTCAAGTTCGCTTATGAGCATGAACAACTCCGGTGTGTATACTGATGTGTCTATGTCGAAGTAAAACAGAAACTCAAAGTCTCTGCCCGGTATTGGCCTTGACTCGATTTTTGCGAGATTCAGGCCAAGGGCGTAAAACCTTGCCAGCACATGGTAGAGGGCACCTGGTTTGTGAGGTATTGTAAGGGTTATGCTGGTTCTGTCTGCTCCGGGATATATCTCAAGATCCTTGGATATGCATATGAATCTTGTATAGTTGTTGTCATTGTTCTGTATGTTGTAGGACAAGACGGCAAGATTGTATATGTCAGCGCAATCCTTTGATGAAATTGCAGCTATGTCATCCCTTCCGGACTCGGATACATACTTTGCAGCAAGGGCGGTATTATCTATCTTCGTTACCTTTACTCCCTTCAAGGTAGCAAGAAAATCGCTGCACTGGTTCAGCGCCTGTTCATGGGACACAACCTCCTTGATATCGGACAATTTTACTCCTCTTTTAGCCAGAAGTGTGTGATCAACTCTCAGGCGGACACTTCTGACGATAAAAAATTTGTACTTGCCCATGAGGTCGTAAACCTGATTGACCGAGCCTGCGGTACTGTTTTCTAGAGGCAGAACTCCATAATGGCAAAGTCCCTTCTCAACAGCTTGAAATACCGCTTCAAAGCTGTTGAAATACATGATTGTTGGTATTTTAAACAGCTTGTCGCAGGCAAACTGGCCATACGAGCCTTCATCGCCCTGGACTGCAACAACAGCCTTTTCAGGAAACTGTCGTGGAGTCATCTTTGATCTGTCCGCAATTATTTTTGCCAGATTGGTAGCCTGATTTACACAGGAGTACTGATACGAGCGGCTCAGGTCCATGAGGGTGTTGAACAGCATTCTGCTGTATATCTCAAGGCCAGTTTCAGCATTTTCATCCACTTTGCGTATTAGTTCTCTTTCCCTTTTCTTGTCCTGTATGGGAAGGTTGTTTTCCTTTTTGTATTTAGCAATTTCCAGGGAAATCTTCATCCTCTGGGTAAACAGTTTCAAAATCTCGCTGTCTATACTATCAATCTTGTCTCTTAATTCATTAATATCCATTTCATTCCGCCCTTTCATATATTAATAAATCCAACAAGGCTATTGCACATGCTGCCTCTACAACAGGCACCGCTCTTGGTACAATACATGGATCGTGACGTCCTTTTATTTCAAGCATCGTGTTTTCCTTTTTGGATATGCTTACCGTCCTTTGCTGCTTTGCAATGGAGGAGGTAGGCTTGATTGCAACTCTGTATATAATTGGCATGCCGGAAGATATTCCTCCAAGAATACCCCCATGGTTGTTTGTATAGGTTTTAATTCTGCCTTCATCGTCGTAATAGAATTCATCGTTGTTTTCGGAGCCTTTCATTCCAGCAACCATGAAACCTGCACCAAACTCGATGCCTTTGACGGCAGGAATTCCAAAGGTTACTTTTGCTATGTTGTTTTCTATTCCGTCAAATATGGGTTCTCCAATACCTGCAGGCAATCCCACAACAGCACATTCAATTGCTCCGCCTACTGAATCCAAGGACATTCTGGCGCTTTCTATCCTTTCTCTCATAATGGCTCCTTTTTCATCATCCAGTACGGGAAACTCCTTTTCCTTTATGCTTTCAAGTTCCTCCCTGCCAATACTGACAGGGTCAAAAGGCTTGTCCGTTACATCCTGAATTCTGGCAATATGAGCCCCTATTGTTATGCCCTGTTTCTCCAGCATTTGCATGCATATGTTCCCCGCAAAGCAAAGAGGTGCAGTCAGCCTGCCTGAGAAATGGCCTCCTCCTCTTATGTCGTTGGCTCCCTGGTATTTTACATATGCAGGGTAGTCTGCATGGCCGGGTCTTGGCATGTCCCTTAAGTTATCGTAATCCTTGGATCTTGTGTCTGTATTGTGGATAACTGCACAAATTGGAGCACCCACCGTAACATTATCCACAATTCCGGAGAGTATTTCAGGCATGTCCTTTTCTCTTCTTTGAGTACTGTAAATATTTCTGCCAGGAGCTCGTCTTTCCATGAATCCAAGCAATTTATCCATGTCTATTTCAAAGCCAGCTGGTATGCCGTCTATTACAACGCCAATGGCTTTTGAATGGGACTGTCCAAATATCTGGACTTTTATTCTATTCCCGAAGCTCGATGACATCGAAAACACCCTTTCCTCTCTTGAAATCATCAAAGAATGTGGGATATGATTTGTTTACCGCTTCTGCGTTTTTAATAACCACATCCTTTTTGCACATGCCTGCAGCAATTGCCATGGACATGGCAATCCTATGATCATTATAACTGTCTGTAATTCCGCCTTCAAGCATTTCCTTGCCATTAATAACTAAACCGTCTTCAAGTTCTGTAATGTCTGCACCCAGATTTCTTAGGTTTTGTGCAACAGTTCTCAATCTATCGCTTTCCTTTATTCTAAGTCTGTATGCGTTATATATTCTGGTTGTGCCTTTGGAAACAGAGGCAAGTGTTGCAATAATTGGTACCAGGTCTGGAATTTTTGCAGCATCTACATCTCTTGCAAGCAGGATGTTTTTTGTAACCTTGTAACCATCATCTATCTTTTCGACCTTTGCACCAACACGGATTAGATGCTCCACAATATATTTGTCTCCCTGAAGAGATCGTTCGTTGACCCCTTTAATAACCATGCCTTCCTCACTCATGGCTCCTGCCACAAACCAGAAAGCTGCATTGGACCAGTCGCCTTCAGCTTCAATATGTTTCGGTGAAGTGTATTTTTGTCCGCCAGCTACATAAAAGCAGGTGTTTTCATTTTCTCTTGTTTCCTGCACCTTTATTCCATATTTTCTTAACGTGTTTAGGGTCATGTCAATATAGGGCCGGGATTCTACCGGCGGGGTAATTATCAACTTGCTTTCTTCTTCCAGCAGTGGGAGCGCAAACAAAAGCCCTGTGACAAACTGGGAACTTATATTTCCGGCAATTTTAAAAATGCCTGGAGCCAATTTCCCTTCCAATACAAGAGGAAGGGACGCATCGTCAGGCCTCTTAATCCTGACTCCATGGGCTTCTAGCTCCTCCAAAAGAGGGGATAGTGGTCTTTCAGGAAGTCTACCCTTGCCTGTAAAGGTTGCATTAATGCCCAGTGCTGCAGCAATCGGAATAAAGAATCTCAAAGTAGAGCCGCTTTCGTTGCAGTCAAAGTAATATTCCTTGTCTACATCAATAGGCACTGGTTTGATTTTAAGCATGTTGTTTGCGTAATCGACTGTGCAGCCTGCTTCCCTTATGCAGTCAATGGTCGCCTTAATATCTTCCGACAATATGTTTACATGAAGATTTGTCTCGTTTTTTGACAAAAAAGAACCAATCAGTATGCGGTGTGCATCTGATTTCGATGATATGGCTTCAATTTCGCCACATAGCTTTCCTGGTTTAATCCGTACATCCATACTACATACCTGCTTCAAAATATTTTTTCAAGTCTTTTACATCTATTGTCTGCAAAATGCATTCACCAATTCTTTTGGGCAATACCAGATTAATCTTTTCTCCCTGTCTTTTCTTGTCTGACAAGGCAGCATTGATTAATGTTTCCACCCCATACGGGCATTCCGTAGGAAGGTTGTATAACCTTAAAGTTTTGGCAAGCCTGTCGGTTATGTCGTTGTCTGACAGACCCAGCCTGTAGGACGCTTTGGAAGCCATGCACATTCCTATTGCAACAGCAGAACCGTGGCTCAAGGTGTAGTTGCTAGCTTTCTCAATAGCGTGTCCGTAGGTGTGTCCATAGTTTAAAAACTGCCGTACTCCCATATCACGTTCATCTTCATTTACAATATCTCTTTTTATGGACACACATCTTTCTATAACTTCCTCCATATTTTCTTTAAGCAAATCCTTTTCAGCCAGGTTAAAAAGATGCCCATCTTTTATAACTCCATACTTGACAACCTCAGCAACACCATCTGAGAATACATGGTCAGGCAGTGTTTCAAGGGTTGAATAATCACAAAGCACAAGGTCTGGCTGATAAAATGCTCCTGCAAGGTTTTTCCCTTCATCCAGATTAATTGCGGTCTTGCCTCCAACGGAAGAATCTACACATGCAAGCAACGTGGTGGGTATCTGGACAAACTTGACTCCTCTAAGATATGTAGCTGCAGCAAAGCCAGCCACGTCTCCGGGAATTCCACCTCCAAGAGCAATTACAATGTCTGATCTTGTCAGTTTGTTTGAGGCAAGAAAATTAAGAATATTTACAAAGGTATGTGCACCCTTTGATTGTTCTCCTGCCGGAAAAACATACTTCACAACCTTGTGGCCGGACCTTTCAAGGGATTCTACAACAACGGGCGAATAAATGCCATCCACTGTCTCGTCTGTAATTATACAAGTGGTTTTAACTCCGAACTTGTCTTTCAAAATATCTCCTGTATTTTTCAAAATACCTGGAGATATGATAACGTTGTATGTTTTTGATGCATTTACAGTGACAATAGCCATTTACATATCCACCCTCTTCTTTATGTCTGCCCCTTCCTTAAGCAGCTGCCTGATTGTATCGGCATCTCCTTCCTTGATGGCCTTGTTTATCTTTACAAGATTATCGATTAAAAAATCGATTTCCTTAGTCAAATTATCCGCATTTTCAAGAAACAGCTCCGTCCACATATCCGGATTAAGGTATGCAACCCTTGTCAAATCCATGTAGCTGCCTGCTGAAAAACCTTTGTGTTTTTTTGAGGCAGGACTTTTTATATATGCGTTTGACACCACATGTGCAAGCTGTGATGTGTATGCAATCATTGCGTCATGTTCTTCCTTGGTTGTTATTGTTATATAGCAGCCGATTTTTTCAAAAAGCTCAACAAGTACTTTTGGACATTCTTTGTTTTCTTCAGGTACCAATATCATGGAGGCCTTGTTGAACAGTGTAGGTGAGGCGTAATCTATTCCAGAAAACTGTCTTCCAGCCATGGGATGCCCGCCTACAAAAGTAAAGTTGCTGTCTTTTGTATTCCTCCATATTTCCTCGCATACGGACCTTTTAACTCCGGCGCAGTCTACAACAATGGCCCCTCTTTTGAAGAGATCCTTGTTCTCAAGGACAAACTTCACAACATTTTTTGGGTACAAGGCCAGTACCACTATGTCGCACTCGGAAATAAGGTCCTGCTCCAGCACTTTATCGATGTAGCCCAGTTCCAGCGCTTTTTTGATTGTTCTCTCATCCAAATCATAACCCCAAACGGCATGGTCTGTTTTGGATTTGAAGGCCCCGGCGAGGGAACCACCTATCAAACCGAGGCCGACTATCCCGATGTTCATCTTTCTTCCTCGCGTATTTCTACCAGTTTTCTATCTGTGAAAATAGTAAGCATTTTCTTTACGTCCTGCATTAACTCATCAAACTGTGCAGGGTTCAATGACTGAGCTCCATCGCTTAAAGCCTTCTCAGGGTCATTGTGGACTTCAACCATTATTCCGTCTGCGCCTGCAGCAATGGCTGCCAAAGAAAGAGGCGGCACTATTTGTGCTATGCCGGATGCATGGGACGGGTCTACTAGCACGGGCAGGTGGGAATACTGCTTCAAAAGTGGAACGGCTGCAATATCAAGGGTGTTTCTTGTTGATGTTTCAAAGGTCCTTATACCTCTTTCACACAAGATAACGTTGCTGTTGCCTCCTGCCATAATGTATTCTGCTGACATTAAAAACTCGTTAAGGGTGTTTGCAAGTCCCCGTTTTAGAAGAATTGGCTTTCTTGTCATGCCCAATTCCTTCAACAGTTCAAAATTCTGCATATTGCGTGCGCCAACCTGGATTATGTCCACATCTTCAAACAAAGGAAGGCTTCCTACATCCATGATTTCAGTTACTATGGGAAGGCCTGTTTCCTTTTTTGCTTCCAGGAGCATTTGTATGCCTTTTTCCCTATGTCCCTGAAAGGCGTAAGGGGAAGTGCGGGGTTTGAAAGCACCACCGCGCAAAAGGGTTGCTCCTGACTTTTTCACTGACTTTGCAACTTCAATAATCTGCTCGGTTGATTCAACAGAACATGGACCTGCAATAACATTGAAATGTCCTCCGCCAATCTTTATGCCGCATACATCCAGAACAGTATCGTCAGGATGGAACTTTCTGTTGGCATTCTTGTATGGCTCGGAAATGCGCATAACGCTTTCCACAATATTGAGGCCCTTTAGAAGTTCAATATCTATTGCACTAACATCACCAATGAGGCCTATGATTGTTTGGTATCTACCCTTTGACAAATGCACGTCAAGACCCTGGTTCTTAAGCCACTCTATTAAATTTTTCAGTTGTTTTTCTTCTGCGTTTTTTCTTAATATTAATACCATTTGACACACACCATTTTCTATATGAGAAATAATCTGTTCTGGTGAACAGATTGGGGGAACTAATAACCGCTTTGATTTCTGCGGAAGTTTTGAGTTTAAATATCATTCTACCACATGATAAAAGAAAGTGTCAATTCTATTTTTATTTCGGGCCATACATCAGCAACACAATTATTTGGTCCGAGCAAGACGATCAGATGACCGAAAGGGAAAATGGATATATAATATAAGTATAGTGTTTTTTTAATTGGGTGATTATTGTGATAATAGGCAGTGTAATTGTAAAAATATATGTACCAAGCGTTCATTCTCTAAAGGAGAAAAGAATGATTGTAAAGAGTCTTGTGACCAAGGTAAGGAACAAGTTCAACGTTTCTATTGCAGAAGTTAGTGAAAACGATACCCATCAGACAATTGTATTGGGATTTGCATGTGTTACCATATCAACAAAGCATGCAAACAGCATTATAGATACCGTTATCAATTTCATAGACAATAATACGGAGGGCGACATTGTCGATATCGTCCGTGAAATCCTATAAATTTTATTTTTTGTTATTTTAATGCTATAATGTAAGAGTAGTCTAACTTTTATGACTGGAGGTAATTTCATGAAAAAGAAAATAGCTTTTTTTGATACAAAAGCATACGACAAACATTTCTTCGATATGTACAATAACGGAGAATTTGAGATACAGTACTTTGAAAGCAAACTAAACAAGCATACTGCCGAGTTGACAAAGGGTTACGACGCTGTATGCGCTTTTGTCAATGATGATATAAATGCGGACGTCATCGACGTCCTTTATGAAAACGGCATAGGTCTTGTTGCGTTAAGGTGTGCAGGATACAACAATGTCGATATCAAGCACGCATACAAAAGGGTACACGTAACGCGTGTACCTTCATACTCTCCCAATGCGGTTGCGGAACACGCAATGGCGCTGCTTCTTACGCTGAACCGCAAAATACACAGGGCGTACAACAGGACCAGGGAGCATAATTTCAGCCTGGAAGGTCTTACTGGTTTCGATCTGTACGGAAAGACCGTAGGCGTAATTGGCACAGGAAAGATAGGTAGAGCTTTTGCCAACATATGCAAAGGGTTTGGCATGAAGGTTATTGCCTATGACCTGTATCCGTCACCCGATGCGGATTTTGAGTACAAGACCCTGGATGAGATATTTAAAGAAGCGGATATCATATCCCTTCACTGCCCGCTGAATGATGAGACAAGACATATGATTAATGATGAGTCTCTGAGCAAGATGAAGGATGGAGTTGCCATAATCAACACTTCAAGAGGACAACTTATAGATACACAAGCCTTGATAAGAGCTATAAAATGCGGGAAAGTGGGACTGGCTGGTCTTGATGTATACGAGGAAGAATCAGAGTTTTTCTATGAGGACCATTCCAACGACATACTTCAGGATGACGCACTGGTCACACTCATTTCCATGCCTAATGTGATTGTTACTTCTCATCAGGCATTCCTGACCAGGGAGGCACTGCAGGCAATTGCACAAACCACGCTCAAAAACATACGCGACTATTTTGACGGCAATGTTCTTGTTAATGAAATTTGCTACAGATGCGAGGAGTTCGGTATTTGCGACATGGGGCACACCAAAAACTGTTTTTAGAAAAACTTGTTTATTTCCCTGCAATTATCTGGTATTATTTAGAATATAATATACTGCTTGACGAAATTTATGGTATAATTGGTTTACCAACCTTGGCGGAGGTTTTATTATGACAAACAAAAAGCAGATAAACATTGCATTGAAACCTTATCTCAAAAGGCTTAAGAAGGAGTCTTTCCTCAAAGCTTTAATTATTGGATTGATTGCAGGCGCGGTTGTGGGTATTATGATACTTGCCCTGTCCCATGTACTGCCAATCAAGATATTCTTGTGGCATGCCCTTGTTGGATTTTTTGCCGCAACTGCTGCAGGCATTCTTGCTGCATACAACCTCTTGAAGCCAAATATATATAAAGTGGCTGCCAGAGTGGATGGCCTTGGCTTGAATGAGAAGGTTCAGACCATGCTGGAGCTGCAGGATGAGGAGGATACTTTTGCAAGAGTGCAAAGGGAAGACGCAATAAACACTCTATCCTCATTGCCGCCAAAACTTTTGAAACTAAGCTTTCCCAAAAGGCTTGTTGCAGTTTGCCTTGCCTTAATGGTGGCATTTACTCTTATTGGTTTTCTGCCCAATGAGCACAGGCAGGAACTATTGGAAAAAGAAAAGCAGCTGCAGGAAGAACTGGAGAAGGTCGAGGATCTTATTGAAAAGCTGGAAGAGGAAATAGAGAATGCCAACCTTACTCCGGAATTAAAGGAGAAAGCTTTGGAGATTGTGGAGGAACTCAAGGAGAAGCTGAAGGGTGAGAAATCAGTCGGCAAGAATCTCTCTGCAATCAATGAAGCCAAAGAAAAACTTGATGAACTTTTGAAAGAAGCCAAGGAACAAGAGCTGGAAGACATATCAGACTCCTTGAAAGAAAACGAGAACACCAAGGATCTGGGTGAAGCCATTGAACAGGGTGATCCCGAAAAAGTTAAAGAGGAGCTTGAGAATATTCTTGAAGATATTAAGGACACCGAGGAGAGCGAGCTTCCCGACAAGCTTCAGGAGCTGGCAGAATCCTTTGAGAAAGCTGCTGAAAAAGCCTCAGATGAGCTTAAGGAAAAGATGAAGGAGCTGGCGGAGAAACTTAAGGAAGCAGCTGAAAAGGGCGAAATCGACATGTCGGAACTGGAAGATATGTTTGATGAGCTTGGCGAGAAACTTGAAGAGACAATGACTGGCGAAGGCACGGAAATTGATAATATTGAGCAGATTCTTGAAGATTTGAAAAAAGTTCAGTCTGAAAGCGGAAATCCCGGACCTGGAGAGGGTGAGGGAGGAGAAGGCCAGAACGAAGGTAATGGCAAAGGACAAGGAGAAGGCGAAGGAGAAGGTGGAGAAGGAAATGGAAATGGCACCGGTGCTGGCAAGGGAGAAGGAAAGGAAACCAAGGAAGACGTCAGCATCTATGATCCTTCACTGATTGGAGGAGATGGCGAAGACGAATATGTGCCTGGCAAAAAGGACGAGAACGGAAACGTGCAAAAAATCGAACTTGGAGAAGCCGAGTTGAAAGAAGGTACCGTACCGTACGATGAAGTCTTCCAGGATTATTTGAACAAGGCAAGACAGGCAATTGAAAGAGAAAGTGTACCCGACGATATTAGGAGTTTAATAGAAAAATATTTTTCATCACTTGAATAATGGAGGACTTTATGATAACTGAAAAAGACATATACGGATTTCATGATTTGGTGGGCAAAATCTCCAAAGAGATAGCCAAGGACATGGTTGGTCAGAAGGATGTCATTGATGGTGTACTTATTGCCATGATATCCGGTGGAAATGTTCTTCTTGAAGGTGTTCCCGGCCTTGGAAAAACGAGACTTGTAAGGACAATAGGCAGAGTTTTTGATCTGCCTTTTTCTAGAATACAGTTTACTCCGGATTTGATGCCAGCGGACGTGGTTGGTACAAACATTGTTGTGAAGGACGAAATGGGTAATTCAGTATTTAAATTCCAACCAGGCCCGATATTCAGCAATATCGTACTGGCTGACGAGATTAACAGAGCGACTCCCAAAACGCAATCCGCACTTCTTGAGGCAATGCAGGAGCATACTGTAACCGTTGGTGGAGTATCAAGAAAACTGGATGAACCTTTCTTTGTATTGGCCACCCAGAACCCTATTGAGCAGGAAGGCACTTATCCATTGCCTGAAGCGCAGATGGACAGGTTCATGTTTAAACTGCTTGTGAAGTTCCCATCCCCTGAAGAGCTTACGAACATAGTCAGAATGACACAGAAGAAAAATGACGAAACTGCAGAGAAAGTCGCAACTGGCCAGGACATATTGAAACTCAGGGAAGTGGCAAGAGGCGTTCCTGTTGCAGACCCTGTTATGGATTATGCCATGAGACTTATAACCAGGACGCATCCTGATTTGGAAGAAGGAGCTCCAAGCAGCAAGAAGTATTTGAGGTTCGGAGCAAGCCCAAGAGGTGCGCAGGCATTGATTTCAGGTGCAAAAGTAAGAGCTCTCATGAATGGAAGGTACAATGTTTCATATGAGGATATTGAGGTGCTTAGTTATCCTGTCTTAAGACACAGAATAGCGCTGAATTTTGAAGCCATGACTGAAGGTTTGACCAGCGACATGGTAATAGAGAGAATTATCAGCGAAACAGACAGGGGCGTTTGATATGAGTGACAAACTTTTTGATGAAAGCTTCATGTCAAAGTTGGAAAACATGTCCCTGCACTTTAAAAATGCTGTCAACAGCGTATACACTGGCGGAAGGCGTTCCAAATCCCACGGCAGCACAGTGGAATTTTCAGACTTCAGGGAGTATGCTCCCGGAGATGATTACAGAAGGATAGACTGGAATGCCTATGCAAGATTTGAAAAGTTCTTTATAAAATTATATCTTGATGAAAAACAGCTACATACAAGAATTTTGCTTGATACTTCAAAGTCAATGGATTTTGGTGAGCCAAACAAGGGTTTTCTTGCCAAAAGGCTTGCCGCAGCTTTTGCATACATGGCAATAGGCTCCTTGGACAGGGCTTCTATCTATTC